>NZ_KV815140.1:23280-33802 GCF_001814145.1 Prevotella sp. HMSC073D09
CCTGCTTTAAGGCCGCGCAAATGTTCTTTCCGTTTGGTTTCATGGGGTTTCCTTTCTCTGTTTTATACTATCTAATGTACGACGATGCCGTTTATTGAGAGGCTACATCCTATTGCAACTTAAACACCGTTTTAAACCAGACGGCCGCCTTTTGTTAAGCCACGAACTAACGGCAAAACAGATAAGCGTTGCTGGCTACCAACTGGCAATCTGCTTAATCAGCACGTCCACGCTCTTTTGATAACTCTTGGGATAGATTAAAGCCAGCACTTCCAAATGCGTAACCATACCCCCCTCCGTGGGCTTACACTTCGCATAGAATATGCGCCCATCGTTGGTAAAGCCCGAAAACACGCCTTTGCCCCTAGGATAATAAGTGATTTTCTTCATCTTAACCTTGTTGATGAGCTGCTGCCCCTCGTTTGGGAAGTTATCGTCTACCACCGCCCATGCACCAAGAGAGCAGTATCCCAGCATCACCTTGCGCCAACTATATATGTTATAAAGGGTGGGAATGTCGTCGTCGAACACTTCGCGAGCGACAAAAAAGTTGGGATAAGTAAAGCCTAAGCCTGATTTCTTCCACTTCGCCTTGTCCATTTTCGCAGCAAACTGAGCCACGTCCGGACCATTAGACTGCTGCGCGGAGGCCGAAAAAGAGCCTGCAACGAAAAGCATAACGAAGAATAAGGCTAGCTTTAACAGGCCTTTCCCCACTCTTTTTTTCGCCAATTCACTATCATTTGCTGTCTTTGTGCAGCTTATTAAGCGTAAATTCTGTTTCATTGCATATAAGTTTGATAAGTAAAATGTCTGTTCAAGCCCACTATTTGCAAAGTTACATTTTTTATTTTACATACCTAATAAACGTGTTAGATTTGTTTTCGTAATACCATAAAAAGGAGAAAATTGTTGAGTTTTCGAGTTGTAAGCGTACAAGTCCGCTATTATTTACAACCTGCAAACACGCACTTAGCCATTCATTCGCACGCATGGGGTTGCAACAATAGGCAACAAAGCCCACAAACTTACACCCAAAGCCAAGCCATTGCCATCCTATACAAAGGCGAAGAAAAGCCCAATTATGCAATCGGTTGCGCAAAAAGAGTGCAACTTATCGCGCATTGAACACGCCACCGTACGCAAATTTTTACGAACTTAGCCCCAGACAATCAATCGCTAAAAACTTATGAAAAAGCTCTTTACACTTTTAACAGCCCTGTTGCTAACGGTCTGCACCAAGGCTTTGGCCCAAGGATGGCCACAAAACTACGCCGGCGTGATGCTCCAAGGATTTTATTGGGACAGCTACGACGACACCCATTGGACCACATTAGAGGCTCAGGCCACAGAGTTGTCGGCCGCCTTTAACCAAATATGGGTGCCGCAATCGGGCTATTGCAACACCACCCACATGCAAATGGGCTACTTACCCATTTGGTGGTTCAACCATTTAAGCGCGTTCGGCACCGAAGCAGAACTGCGCCAAATGATTAAAACCTTTAAAAGTAAGGGAACGGGAATAATAGAAGATGTGGTGATTAACCACCGAGCAGGCAATACAAACTGGTGCGACTTTCCCACAGAGAAATGGAACGGCAAGACCATGACGTGGACGTTGGCCGACATCTGCGCCAACGACGACGGTGGGAACACGAAGGCAAACGGCTACAACGTAACGGGTGCGGCCGACACGGGCGACGATTTCGGGGGCGGACGCGACCTGGACCACACCCGACAGAACGTTCGCGACAACATCAAGGCCTATCTTTCGTTTCTGCTTACCGACTTAGGGTACGATGGTTTCAGGTACGACATGGTGAAAGGCTATGCCGCACACTACATAGGCGAGTATAATACGTCTGCCAATCCCAAGTTCTCGGTGGGCGAATATTGGGACGGAAATGTTCAAAAGGTGAAAGAATGGATTGAGGGAACGCGTGCGAACGGTGCCATACAAAGTGCCGCTTTCGACTTCCCCATGAAGTATGCCATCAACGATGCCTTTGGACAAGGCCGTTGGGGCAGGCTTGCAGATGCTACGCTTGCCGCCGACCAAGCTTATAGTCGTTACGCAGTTACCTTTGTAGACAATCACGACACGGGTCGACCCAAAGAAAACGGCGGTGCCCAACTATATGCCAACGTATTGGCAGCCAACGCCTACATTCTCACTATGCCAGGCACGCCTTGCGTATTTCTACGCCACTGGAAGATGTACAAGCAGTCGTTGAAACGTCTTATTGCCACACGCAAAGCCGTGGGACTAACCAACCAAAGCAAGATTGTTAAGGCAGAATCTGCTGCAAATGGGTTCGTATTGTGCACACAAGGCACTAAGGGTAAGGCTTTGTTGCTGCTGGGCGAGGTGAACAACGCCCAAACAGCGGGCTACCAACTGGCCGTAGAAGGTCCTAAGTATAAGCTTTACGTAAGCGATGGCGTAGACCTCACCGCCGTTAAAGCCATAAAGGGCGAGGATGCAGGCTTTAATGCACCTGATTTCTGCCAGGTTAAGAAAGGCGAAAGATGTGCTTTCTTCGAGGCTCCTGCCAATTGGAGCAACACAATAACTTGCTGGCAATGGGACAAGGGCTATAATTACACGGGCAACCAGTGGCCTGGTGCTGCCTGCATAAAGGTTGGAACCACTGCAAATGGTACGCACGTGTGGAAGTGGACTTGGAATAACAGCAAACAAGCAAGCTCTGCTGGCAACGAAGGAATTATTTTTAGCAACAGCGGCTCGCCGCAAACGGCCGACCTGCCCTTTGAGAATGGCGGCTATTACACCGTTGAGGGTCTACTAGGTGTTGTAAAACCCGTAACAACAGGCATCACATCGCCCTTACAAAGCACACCATCGGCCAGGAGCCTGCCCGTATATACGATAGACGGAAAGGCATTGGGGCACACCATCGACATTGATACCGCCCTGAAAACGCTGCCCAAGGGCATGTATATCATCGGCAAAAAGAAGTATGCGGTGAAGTAAACTGGCGCAAACCGCCCTATAATAGGCCTCATCTCCCCAGTCTTTCGTCAAGGGAGAGAAGGCGAGTGTCAACAAAGACACCTTGTTTATAAGCAACTATAGGAGTGAAACGAAGTTTGTTCGCGTGAAATAAGCAAAGGCGTTTCCTGCATATTTTGCCGTACAAAGGCCTTTGTAGGGCTGCTACAAACAAATTGTAGTGGCCCTACAACTCTTTTGTAGTGCCACTACAAGCCATCGGTAGCCGTACTACAAGAGGTTTGTTGCGAAACGGTAAGCAAGACAAGAAAAGCCTGCAAAGGCCATCTTAAGACACGAGGCGAAATGGTTTTATTGCCTTCGCGACTTGTTGCGACTGGCGTCTATTCGTAAAAAGATAAAGAGCAAAAGCGTGAATCCCCACAAGCTGGAACCGCCATAACTAAAAAACGGTAAGGGGATGCCGATAACGGGAGTAAGGCCCAAGACCATACCCACGTTGATGAAAAGGTGGAAGAGAAACACACTCAACACGCAATAACCATATATGCGACCGAACTTAAATGGTTGCCGTTCGGCCAACTTGATGAGCCGTAATATCAATGCAAGGAAAAGCAACAGCACGGCAGCCGAACCAACAAAGCCTTCTTCTTCGCCTACGGTGCAGAAAATAAAGTCGGTATCTTGCTCGGGAACGAATTTCAATTTGGTTTGTGTTCCATTTAGAAAGCCCTTTCCTTTGAGTCCACCCGACCCAATGGCTATTTCGCTTTGGTGTACGTTATAGCCAGCACCGGCAAGATCTTCTTCCAGTCCAAGCAACACGTTGATGCGCACACGCTGGTGAGGTTCCATCACTTCGTTAAGTACATAGTCTACCGAATAGAAGAACATCACCGAGCCAACGGCAAAGAGTGCCACGTAGAAATAGTTGCGAATGCGCGCGCTAAGCCAACGGTAAAGAAGCCAACACACCAGGGCAGCTGTCAACACAAGCTGCACGATGGTTACATCGAAAGCCACAATGTACTTAGACACGAGCAGACAGACACCCGTGAAGAGTATTCCAAGCGCAACAAGGCGCGTTGTTCGGCCGCGATCGTTGGTGTAGCTACGCACCATGCCAGCCGTAAACAGCTGAACAAGGAGCAAAACGATGAAACGTCCGAGCGACGTTGGCGTCTGCCAAAGCATCACTTCTTCGAAACGAACGCCCACAACGAAGTACACAACCATCGCCACGCCCGTGAAAAGGAAACTGCCCGACATGCCTTCGCGATAGAACATGAGGAAGAACGAGACGTAAACTAAGGCCGAACCCGTTTCTTTCTGCGCCACAATGAAAACCATCGGCAATACTACCACGAGGCAGGCAGAGGCGAAATCTTTCCAATTGTTCAGGGAAAAGCCGTAAGTGCTCATCAGTTTGGCCACGGCCAAGGCAGTGGCAAACTTGGCAAACTCGGCTGGTTGCAGGCGCAATGGCCCCAACACGAGCCACGAACGAGAACCCTTAATCTCGTGCGGATTGAAGATTGTGGCGAAGAGCAGCAACAACATGGCGCCGTAAATGACAAAGGCGAAGGTGTCGTAAAAGTGGTCGTCGAGGGTGAGCAGCACAAAACCAAGGCAGATGGACGTGCCAATCCACACGATTTGCATGCCCGAACGCGTGCCGAGACTAAATATGTCGGTGTCGCCGTAGGTGTAGCTGGCACCGCAAACGCTCACCCATCCGAAGGTGAGTAGCGCCAGATAGATGCCTATCGTCCACCAATCCAACGACCCAAGCATGCTGGGTTGCCTATCTGTTGCTCGTGCCATACGCTATCCTTCTGCTTTGGTAAACACTTGCTTGCGCCTCAGAGAAGGGCGAAAGCTTTCCGTTGATGTACTGTTCCATCATGAGCGAACCAATCGGCACGCCGTAAGTGGCGCCAAATCCGCCGTTCTCCACGTACACGGCAATGGCTATTTTGGGGTTGTCCATAGGCGCAAAGCCCATGAAAACGGAGTGGTCTTGACCGCGGTTTTGCGCAGTACCCGTCTTACCGCACACCAAATAGTCGGCCCTGTTGGCCGCATGGCAGGTGCCGCCCACTACCGATGCGCGCATTCCTTGTACCACATATTCGTAAGCTTTGCGGCTGGCCTTGGTATAATGCTTGCGCCGATAAAGCGTATCCAGCTGTTCGCCCTGCACCTTACGCACCACATGAGGCACGTAATAATAGCCGCGGTTGGCGATAGTTGCGCAAAGATTGGCTATTTGCAGGGGCGTCAGGTTCACCTCGCCCTGCCCAATAGAGATGGAGATGACGGTAAGTCCGTTCCACGAACCCTTGTATGCCTTGTCGTAAAAGGCGGCATTGGGTATCAGTCCGCGCTTTTCGCCGGGCAAATCCACGCCAAGCTTATAGCCAAAGCCCATGCTCACCATGTAATCGCGCCATGTGTTCATGGCCTCTTGCACGTTGTGGTAGCGTCGGCGGTTGCCAATCATGTGGAACAATCCCCAACAAAAATAGCTGTTGCACGAGGTACAAAGGGCTTGAACAAGGTTGGTGGGAGCCGCATGTGGGTGGCATCCCACGTGCAGACCGCGGTAATTAAAGCCGCGTGCGCAGGGATAAAGGGTGTGTTCGTCGATAATCCCCTCGGTCATGTAGGTGAGTCCTTGCGTGGTTTTGAATGTGGAACCCGGCGGATATTGACCCATGATGGCACGATTGAGCAAGGGCTTCCACACGTCTTTCGAAAGTGCGAGGTGGTTTTTGCCCCTTTGTCGGCCCACCATGATGCGCGGGTCGTAGGTTGGCGACGACACCATGCAGAGCACTTCGCCCGTAGCGGGTTCGATAGCCACGATACTGCCAATCTTTCCTTCGAGCAAACGCTCGCCAAGTTCTTGCAGCTTGATGTCAATTCCCAACGTCAGGTTCTTGCCGGCCACAGGTCGACGGTCGAACTTTCCATTCTGATAGTTTCCCTGAACACGCCCGTGGGCATCGCGCAGAAGTATCTGCACGCCCTTTTCGCCACGAAGTTGTTCTTCGTAGCTACGTTCTATGCCCAGTTTGCCGATGTAATCGCCCGGCTGATAATAGTCGGAGTTCTCCACATCGCTTTTCGAAACCTCGGCCACGTCGCCCAAAACGTGTGCGGCGTAGGGGTATTGGTATTGTCGGATGCTGCGTTTCTGAACGTAGAAACCTGGAAAACGGAATATCTTTTCTTGGAAAACGCTGAACTCTTTATCCGAAAGCTGACTCATAAACACCTGTTCGGTAAAGCGCGAATAGCCTGGATTTTTGTTGCGGTCCTTGATATCGTTCATGCGTTTGATGAAATATTCCTTGGTAATGCCCAAGGCATTGCAAAATTCCATCGTGTCTAGCCGTCCCTTTTCTTCGTTCATCACCACCATGATGTCGTATGCGGGTTGGTTATAAACAAGCAAACGCCCGTGCCTATCGGTGATGGCGCCACGCGATGGGTACTCAATCTTTTTGAGGAAAGCGTTACTGTCGGCGTTTTTCTTGTAGTCGTCGCTGAGCAATTGCAGCGTGAAAAGGCGGATAAGGTAGACCGTTACAATGAATATAGCCACCCCACCGATAACCAACCGCCTTTTGTCGAGTTCGAAATCTTTCACGCCCAGTTCCCCCCTTATCTACTTCTAAGGTTGTCTAGCACCAGCACCAGCACCAAGGTTAGCAACGTGCTGCCGCCCACACAAAACAGCCATTGCATCCAATTAAAGAACGAGAAGGCCTCCAAAGAAAAGAAAACCAAGCAATAAGTGAAGACGATGATGAAGGCAAAGAACAGGTATCGCCCAAAGCCCAGCACCTTCATCGAGGGCACAAGGTCTTCGGCGCTTTCCCTTTGTAAGAAAAGTTCCAAGAGATAAGGCCGCAACAAGGCCACAAGCGTAAGCGAGGCGGCTGCCACGCCGGGCGTATTAGAAAACATGTCTACGCCTAAGCCCATGGCGAATGCCCAAGCAAGCATACCCCACTTGGGGTAATTGCGCGGAAAGAGCAACACCATATATATATATAGCAAAGGGGTGGCGCTGTCGAAGAGGTGCACTTGGTTTAGCACCAGCACCTGCACCAACAGGAATACTAGGAACGTTCCTAATGTTTTCAATACGCCTACGGTCATGTTTGTTTTCTTTCTCTCTTCTTTATCGGCCTTTCGGCCTTGTTTTCTGTTTGTTTTCCGAAAGTGGTGGAAGTTGGCACTTATAACTTCGTTGCAAGCAACGGCCGACTTGTTTCGGCCATAAGATGAAGGTGTCGCCTATTCGCGTTTCACTTTAAGCGAGTCTTGCACGGCGCGCATCATCTCCAACCTTTCTTCCATACCGGCATTGTCTATCACGCATACGTCGCGCAACTTGCCGAAATCGGTCGATAGCCTTACCTGCAATCGGTAAGACAAGCCATTGGGCGAATTAAACACATGAAGTATTTTGCCAACAAGCACACCTGGCGGAAAGATAGACGAATAACCGCTGGTAACTACGTCTAGCCCCAGCTTAAATCGCGCATGTCGCGGCACATCGTCTACGTATGCAATGCCTGGGTCGCCCCCGTTCCAATGCAAATAGCCGAAATAGCCCCGGTCCTTAATCATACAACTGACGTTAGAATGCGAGTTAAGCAGGGGTATCACCACCGAATAGTTGCGCGAAACGAGGTAGACCACGCCTACAACACCCGTTCCACAGGCCACGCCCATGTCTTTCTTAATGCCATGAGCCCAGCCTTTGTCGATGGTGATAAAGTTGTCATTCCTGTCTAACGAGTTACTCACCACCCTTGCGGGGTAAAGTTTGAAACCACTCAGCGCCATTTTCTGCGTCTGCACCACGTCAAGGCTGTCGTGTTTGGCCCTGGTTAGCAATTCTTGCATGGCCGACATCTGCTGTTCAAGCTCCAAGTTGCGTTGTGTAAGTTCCTTGTTAACCTGCGTAAGCGAGAAGAATGTCTCTACCCACGAGTTGGCCTCATACACTTTCCCAGCCACTTCGTTGGCCGACGAAAACCACACGCTGCCCTGATAGCTGTTGTATTGGAACAGCAACACCACGCTTGTCACCTCAAGAGCGAGGAAAACAAACCAGTGGTTGTAACGCGCTATGAATGCAAAGAGGTTGCGCATGCCCCTATCTCATGAGGAAAGAGAACCGCTCAACGTTCTTCAAAGCGATGCCGGCACCCTTTGCCACGCTGTGCAATGGGTCTTCGGCGATGTGGAATGGGATGCTAATCTTCTCTTGCAAACGGCGATCTAGTCCGCGCAGCAAGGCACCACCACCTGTAAGATAGATGCCGTTCTTCACGATGTCGGCGTACAATTCGGGCGGAGTGTTCTCCAAAGCCGACAGTACGGCGTTCTCTATCTTGGCGATGGTCTTGTCCAAGCAGTGTGCAATTTCTTGATAGCACACGGGCACTTCCATCGGCAGTGCCGTTATTCGGTTCGGTCCGTGCACCACATAGTCTTCGGGAGCCTCCTCTCCTAAGTCGGTCAGGGCCGACCCCACGTGTATCTTGATGCGTTCGGCCATACGTTCACTCACTTTAACGTTGTGCTGACGGCTCATGTACTCTTGTATCTCTGCCGTAAGGTCGTCGCCGGCCACGCGTATAGAGTTGTTCGAGACGATACCTCCCAGCGAGATGACGGCAATCTCGGTAGAGCCACCTCCGATGTCAACAATCATGTTGCCTTCGGGTGCCTCAACGTCGATGCCTATGCCGATGGCAGCCGCCATAGGTTCGAAGATAAGGTACACGTCGCGGCCGTCGGCATGTTCTGCCGAGTCGCGCACGGCACGCAACTCCACTTCGGTACTTCCCGAGGGGACACCAATGACCATTCTTAACGAAGGCGAGAACAAGCGGCTGCCCGTATGAACCATCTTTATCAGTCCGCGCATCATCTGCTCGCAAGCAGTAAAGTCGGCGATAACGCCATCGCGCAGCGGCCTTACGGTGCGTATGTTCTCGTGCGTTTTCTCATACATCAGCTTCGCACGTTCGCCAACGGCAATCATTTTGTCCGTTCGGCGGTCGAGCGCAACGACCGAAGGCTCGTCTACCACAATCTTGTCATCACTGATAATGATGGTATTGGCCGTTCCAAGGTCCATCGCAATCTCTTGCATGAAAGAAAAAAATCCCATGTCTTCTTTGTTTTTCGATTGTTGAACAGGCTCAACAAACAAGCGTTCCCCATGCCAAGCCGCCCGTCATGATTGGCCTTGCCCAGCGTTTTGTCGTCTTGCGTGTTGTCTGTCCGTTATTTATTAACTTTTATTTCTCGTTTTTATCGCGTCCGAACCGCCTGTGTTTTGGTTCGCCTGTGCGAAGATTTGTACTTCTTGTTTGCCTTTGCCGAACGTGCTGTACCTCTTCATGTTCGGCCATTGCTTGCGTTGGTTTTGCAGGCAGTTTGCTTGTTGGCTATATTGCCACAGGGCGTGCCGCCACGCTTTCGGTTAGGCATTGTTAGCCTCAAACCATGCGTGTATGGCCGTGTCGTAGTGGCTGCTCACACCGAAAGCGCGTGTGGCGAAAGCCTTACGCTGTGCCAAAGTGGTGTTGGCTCCGCTGGCTTTCAGTATGTCGAGCAGCATGCCATATTCGTTTTTGCTCGGTACAATCACCACATCGTTGAAGTTTTTTGCGCCAGCCCTGATGAGCGAGATACCTCCGATGTCTATTTTCTCAATGATGTCGGACTGATTTGCCCCGCTGGCCACGGTTTCCTCAAAGGGGTACAGGTCTACGATAACCAAGTCGATGGGGTTGATGTCGTATTGTTCCATCTGCGCTTTGTCGGCATTGTTGTCGCGACGGGCAAGGATTCCGCCGAACACTTTGGGGTGAAGTGTCTTCACCCTGCCGCCCAATATCGAAGGGTATGCGGTTAAGTCTTCCACCGCACCACACTCGTAGCCCAGCTCTTCGATAAACTGGCGTGTGCCTCCAGTAGACAGGAACTTTACACCTTCATCGTTTAATTTGGCAAGCAACTCGTTCAAGCCGTCCTTATGGAATACGGACACGAGTGCCGTCCTAATCTTTTTTGTCTCAGTCATAAACCTATTTGAGTTGTGATATTTGAGTTGCAAAGTTACGAAAAACATCGAAGAGTAGACCAATCGTTTGCCTAAAAAACACATTATATATATTAAAAAAGATAAGTTTCTTAGTTTTTGCGTTTCTAAGCCTGTGCTTTTTATCGTAAACTAGCCGCCAAGAAGGAGTGAAAAGGTGAAAAGGTGAAAAAGTGAAAAGGTGAAAAGATGGCTGCGCCTACAAACTTATCAACTCGTTAACTCGTTAACTTGTTAGCTGAAAAGATGGCTGCGCCTACAAACTTGTCAACTCGTTAACTTGTTAACTTGTCAACTGAAAAGAGGGCTGCAACCACCGATGAACGAACAAAACTAGTTGGGCTAGTATAACTAAAAAGCTAGTAAACCTAGAACAACCAGTAAACCTAGGACAACTAGTAAACTTAGAACAA
>NZ_KV815141.1:0-12374 GCF_001814145.1 Prevotella sp. HMSC073D09
TTTTCAATTAGATACATTTTAGAAATCATCTTGCGCGGTGATTTGCCCTATTTTACACCATGATATGACGCAGATTATTGTCTCCTTTCAAAAGAACAATGGGGTAAGCTCCGTAACCTATTGACTTTCTTTCATTTATTTCACAATAAAATTTCATGTATATTCAGAAAGAAAGTGGGTTCTTTGGGCTTAATTTTCCATTACTTTCATCGACCGACTAATTAAAACAGACACTTAGAATTGCATAACATAAGGAGATGATTTGGTTAAAGGGACGAGGCTATAAGCATAAAAAAGAGGCTGCAGGGATAATTCCTTGCAGCCTCTTTTCTTTTGAAGCAGATAATTTATTTAATGAACTTATGCGATGCAAGCATATTCTTTGGATCGAGGGCCTCGTCAAGTTCTTCTTTCGTTAGCAAGCCTTTTTCGAGTACAATGTCGTAAACGGAGCGGTTAGTCTCAAGGGCTTCCTTCGCAACCTTTGTGCTATTCTTGTATCCAATGTATGGATTGAGCGCGGTAACGATGCCGATTGAGTTCTTCACCATCTCGTAACAACGCTCCTTATTGACGGTGATTCCGAGTACACATTCCTCTGTAAGCGTGTCGATGGCATTGTGCAACCACCACAGACTTTCAAAGAGACACTCGGTGATAACAGGCTCCATGACGTTCAATTCAAGCTGACCTGCCTCGGCAGCAAAGGTGACCGTGACGTCGTTTCCGATGACTTTGAAGCACACTTGATTGGTAACTTCGGGGATAACGGGGTTCACTTTGCCCGGCATGATGGACGAACCGGGGGCCTTGGGTGGCAGGTTTATCTCGTTCAAACCGCAGCGCGGGCCTGATGCCATGAGTCGGAAGTCGTTGCAAATCTTGGAGAGTTTCACGGCCAAACGCTTCAAAGCGCCACTGTAACTGACGTAGGCTCCGGTGTCGGGTGTGGCTTCTACGAGGTCGGTTGCAGAGACAAAAGGCTCTCCGGTGAGCTTGCTCAGGTTGGCCGCACACAGCTTTGCGAAGCCCGGAACAGCGTTCAAGCCTGTCCCGATGGCTGTTCCGCCCATGTTGATTTCGTGCAACAGCTTGACATTACGCTCCAAATTGAGGACTTCCTCCTCTAAGTTATTGGCATAGGCATTGAACTCTTGGCCCGCAGTCATGGGCACTGCGTCCTGCAACTGCGTGCGTCCCATCTTCAAAACGTCCTTGAACTCTTCGCCTTTATAGCGCAAAGCGCTGATCAATCCCGTCAGACTTGACACGAGACTTTTGTTCATTCGAATGAGAGCAAGGCGGATGGAAGTGGGGTAAACATCGTTGGTACTCTGCCCACAGTTCACATGATCGTTGGGATAACAGTATTGATAGTCTCCCTTTTTGTGTCCCATTATCTCGAGAGCACGGTTGGCTATCACCTCATTGGCGTTCATATTGACCGACGTTCCGGCTCCTCCTTGCATCATATCGATGGGGAAGTTCTCGTGCATCTTACCGTCGATGATTTCCTGACAGGCCTGACTGATGGCGCCAGAAATCTCATCATTGATGACACCGAGGCTGTGATTGGTCTGCACGGCAGCCAGTTTTACGTAGGCAATGGCCACGATATAGTCGGGATAGTCACGCATCTTCTTGCGCGATATGTGGTAGTTGTTGATGCCACGCTGGGTCTGTACGCCGTAATAGGCATCGATTGGTACTTTGAGTTCGCCTAAAAGGTCGGACTCTACTCTGAATTTTTCTTCTGACATAGGTGTTGTTTTTGAAGTGTTTACTATGGAATGGAGTTATCTTTACTATCGAAAGGTGCTCCGATTCCGGTAAATAAATAAATTCTTTTGATTGCTAAGAAGTCGGCTCTTGCCGCAGTTTGTCACGCCTATCCTGCCCTTTCGCGAGGAAAAGTGAGGCATAGGGGCCGACAAGTTGATGGAGATGAAAGCCCCCATTATATATAAGGTATAGACGTTTTGCTTCGATTGACTCGTTACTCAGCACTGATGCACAGCACGATTCACGTTGGAAAGCGCCCTTTTCTGTCGTGAGAAGGGACGACACCGACAACGCATTCGGCAGAGAAATCAACTGAGATGATGCCATATAAGCAATGATAACATTTTATAGAAACAAACTTTTTGTCTCGTTCTTGAATACAAAGATAAATGAAAAATGTCATAACTTATTTACAAAATCCTGCATTGTTTTTGTAAAAAAGCAAACAAATCATCTCGTCTTTTCAAAGGAGTTATAGAGAAGTTTCGGTTGTATGATGCACCGCATAGTGTTTTATTTCAGCATGCTGTAAGCCAAATGATAACCCACACTGCATTCAAAGGCAAAGACCATAAAGGAGGATTAAAAAATACAACAAGTGAGATGCGCTCATAATTCCTATGATTTTGTAGCGTAATCTGAGGCAAAACGCACGACGAAATGAGGCAGATTGCAAGATGATTAACCTCACTTTACATTATATGAAAATAGAGTTAAAGAAGCAATTAATTTCTATCTATTAAGTCTTTTTAATGATAGATTTACAGCAACCTACTTAAAAAATCTATAAATTTGTATTTAATTCTTGAGTCATTAGTAAAAGATAATCGGATAACCCATTAGTTAGGTATGAAGAAAGAGATGCTGTTGATGGCTATCATCACGTTGATTGTAGTCACAGGATGCCGCAAAAACAAGGAAAACAGCGACCAAACGGTCTACGCAGTAACGTCTCCTTGGGTAACCAATACACAAGTTTCAAAGGACTATGTGGCCAATATTGAATCGCGAAAAAACATAGAAGTACGCGCGCAGCAGGAGGGAATCTTGCAGCAAGTCTATGTCACAGAAGGGCAACAAGTGCGAGCCGGTCAGCCGCTTTTCCGCATTTCGATTGTTGGAGCGCAACAGAATGTGGCGCGGGCAAAGGCAGAAGCCGAGCAAGCACGCATTGAACTGCAAAACACAACAACGCTAACGAGGGGGCAAATTGTTTCGCCCAACGCACAAAAGATGGCTAAAGCGAAGCTCAATGCAGCCTTGGCAGATTATAAATTGGCCCAGATTCAAGCACGATTATGCTTAATCAGCGCCCCATTTACAGGCGTTATAGGAAGTCTTCCGAAAAAGATTGGAAGCTTAGTGCAGGGAGGTGACTTGCTCACTACACTATCCGACAACTCGTCACTCAACGTATATTTCAATATCTCTGAACCCGAATATATAGACTATCAGCAACATTCGGCCGAACGAAATAAACTTCCTTTGACGCTGATTCTTGCCAATGGAAGCGCCTTTTCGGCTAAAGGCTACATCCAAAACATAGCTGGTGAGTTTGACAGTAGCTCTGGAAATATAGCTCTTCGTGCCCGCTTTGCCAATCCGAAAGGTTTGCTTCGCAATGGTGAAACAGGCACAGTGCGCATCAATATGCCTTTACACAACGTGTTGGTAATCCCACAACAGGCCACGTATGAAGAGGAAGACCGCCGTTATGTGTTTGTTGTTGATGGCGCAGGCTATGCACATTCACGCGAGATTAAAGTGGCATTTGAACAACCAGAGGTGTTTATTATCGCCGAAGGAGTAACTGCCAACGACAAGATTCTATTGAGTGGAGTGCAGAAAGTGCATGATGGTCAACACGTAAAGACGCGTTATTACACACCAAGTGAAGCCATGAAGCGTGTTCAACTGAATGCCGACTAAGGCTTTCAGGTGGCTTTTCATCACGCTTTACAACCGAAAAAAGTTCTCACATCGTATTATTTCATGATGAGAATAACCATTTATAAGAAGAAAAAAAGACGCTAATAAACAGTCAATATGTTTCAAAAGTTTATTCGAAGACCAGTACTTGCCATCGTTGTTTCATTGGTAATCGTCTTCATTGGCATTCTTTCGCTGTTCAATTTACCCATTACTCAGTTCCCATCTATATCCCCTCCAAAGGTTAATGTGGTAGCCGATTATCCGGGAGCCAACAATGAACTGATGATTAAGTCAGTGCTTATTCCTCTTGAACAGGCACTGAATGGTGTGCCGGGAATGAAGTATATCGAGTCGGATGCAGGCAATGACGGCGAAGGAGAGATAAATATTGTCTTCAAACTTGGTACAGATCCAAATGTCGATGCTATCAATGTGCAAAACCGAGTGTCGGCAGCGACCAACAAACTACCGCCAGCTGTTGTGCGCGAAGGAGTGAAAATATCTCGTGAGGAGCCTAATATCCTCATGTATATCAACCTATATAGCGATGATCCTAAAGTCGATCAGAACTTCCTTTTCAATTATGCGGACATAAATATCTCCCCAGAACTCGCCCGCGTTGATGGCGTTGGAGATCTTGATATCCTTGGAACGAGGAGCTTTGCCATGCGTGTTTGGCTCAAGCCTGATAAGCTTACAGCCTATGGTTTGTCTGCAAGCGACATCACAGATGCCTTACAACAGCAGAGCATTGAAGCCTCTCCAGGCAAGCTTGGGGAAAGTTCGGGCAAGCATGCACAAAGCTTTGAGTATGTGTTGAAGTATCCGGGACGTTATACAACGCCTGAAGAGTATAGCAATATTGTCGTGAAATCAACTCCTGATGGGCAATTTATCAGACTCAAAGATGTAGCAGATGTGAGCCTCGGGAGTGAGGTTTATGACATATATTCTACGTTGAATGGTCACCCGTCTGCAGCCATAACACTGAAACAAGCCTATGGATCGAACGCGCGACAAGTTATTCAGAACGTCAAGAAAACTATGGCTCACCTTCAAAAAGACATGCCAAAGGGCATGCATTATGAGTTGAGTTACGACATCAGTAGATTCCTTGATGCCTCTATAGAAAAGGTAATTCACACGCTGTTTGAAGCCTTTATACTCGTTGGTTTCGTTGTATTCTTGTTCCTCGGAGACTGGCGTTCTGCCCTCATTCCATGCCTTGCAGTCCCTGTTTCGTTAATAGGTAGCTTCGCAGTCATGAATGCTTTCGGCATAACGCTTAACATGATATCGCTCTTTGCCTTAGTAATGGCGATAGGAATCGTGGTCGATGATGCCATTGTGGTAATCGAAGCGGTCAATGTGAAGATAGCCCAAGAAGGCTTAGAACCTTTGGAAGCCACGCAAAAGGCAATGAAAGAAATCAGTGGAGCCATAGTAGCCGTGACGTTGGTTATGGCATCTGTGTTCATTCCTGTAGCCTTTATGGGTGGCCCAGAAGGCATGTTTTATCGGCAGTTTTCAATCACAATAGCTTCTGGAATCGTGCTTTCGGGCTTCACAGCCCTAACACTTACGCCCTCGCTTTGTGCGCTAATATTGACTCGAGAGCGTGATAACCACATCAAAAAGACGTGGCTTAATCGTGTACTTGATAAGTTTAATGCGGGCTTTGACAAAGGAATCGGCGGCTATCGCAACGTGCTTCAACGCACTGTTTCGAGGAAGATTATCACACTTCCGCTGTTACTTTTGTTCTGCATTGGAGCCTTCTTTATCAACAATTCGTTACCATCGGGCTTTATTCCTCAAGAAGATCAGGGCATGATTTATGCTGTAATTGAGACGCCACCTGGTGCTACTATTGAGCGAACGAATAAGGTTGCACATCAACTTGCGAGTATAATTGCAAAGGAAGATGGCGTAGAAAGTGTGTCTTCTTTGGCTGGATATGAGATCCTTTCTGAAGGAACCAGCGCCAACTCTGGTTCGTGTTTGATTAATCTTAAGCCTTGGAAGGAACGCAGTCGGACGGCAAAAGAGATCATCAATGACCTTGAAAACAAGTGCCAACAAATAACAGATGCCAACATAGAATTCTTCGAACCACCTTCTATTCCAGGCTATGGTGCGGCGTCAGGTTTCGAGCTTCGACTCCTCGATAAGACTGGAAGTAACGACTATCATGCTATGGAAAAGGTCAGCAAGAGCTTCGTTTCAGCTCTTAATAAGCGTCCAGAAATAGGCTCAGCCTTTACCTTTTACTCGGCCAGTTTCCCTCAATACATGCTCCGAGTAGATAATGATATCGCCGCACAAAAAGGCATTACGCTCGGTACAGCCATGGATAATCTCTCCACATTGATTGGTTCTGACTACGAGACGGGCTTCGTTCGATTTGGTAAGCCCTATAAGGTCATCGTGCAAGCCGACCCAAAATATCGTGCTTTTCCACAAGACTTGATGCAGTTAAATGTTAAGAACAACCAAGGTGAAATGGTGCCTTATGCCGACTTCTTACACATGGAAAAGGTATATGGAATGAGTGAGATGACGCGGCATAATCTATATAATTCTGCCGAAGTTACAGGCTCAGCAGCAGCTGGATACAGTAGTGGTCAGGCCATCAAAGCTATCGAAGAGGTGGCTGCTTCGACGCTACCTCACGGCTATGATTACGACTTTGCCGGCATCACTAAAGACGAAGTAGACCAAGGAAACCAAGCGTTGATCATCTTTATTGTATGTTTAACGTTCGTCTATCTCATCCTTTCAGCACAATATGAGAACTTCCTTTTGCCACTTCCAATTATTACTTGTCTGCCCGCAGGCATCTGTGGAACGTTCATTTTCCTAAAACTCACGGGATTGGAAAACAACATCTACGCCCAAGTTGCTATGGTCATGCTGATTGGTTTGCTTGGAAAGAATGCCGTGTTAATGGTAGAATATGCCGTGCAACGCCACAACTTAGGCAAGAGTATACGTGCAGCAGCCATCGAAGGTGCGGCAGCTCGCTTCCGTCCTATCCTCATGACATCGTTCGCTTTCATAGCCGGCTTGCTGCCATTAGTATTTGCTCATGGTGCAGGGGCTATTGGAAACCGAACCATTGGCACGGCAGCTGCAGGTGGAATGCTATTCGGAACATGCTTCGGACTCATTCTCGTTCCGGGATTGTATTATATCTTTGGGCGCATGGCCGACCATGTAAAGATGGTTCGTTACCAACGAAACAAGCCATTGACTGAGGAGAAAGACAAACAATATAAACTTGAAAATGATGAAAAGAAATAATATTTTCCTTCTTATTCTGCTTGCCATCGGAGTGTCATCTTGCAAGACTCCCCAAGCGACGCAAGTCAATAGCCGCACACGTTTGCAGCTACCCACGCAATATAATGGTGATACGCTGACGGCGAAGACTATGCCTACGTCATGGAAAATGTTTTTCACCGACCCACAACTCACGGCACTTATCGACTCTGCTTTAGCCAATAATCAAGACTTAAAGATAACATTGCAGCAGATAGCTGTGGCAAAAAGCGGAATGATTGCAGCCAAAGGAGCCATGCTTCCATCGCTTTCCGTGGGGGCTGAAGTAGGAGTTAGCAAGGCCGGACGATACACAAGTGAGGGTGCTGGCAATGCTTCTACCGAGATGACTCCTGGAAAACTCATCCCCGATCCACTCATGAACTATCACCCTGGCTTTGCCTTTGACTGGGAACTCGACCTCTTTGGCAAGTTGAAATCAAGCAAAAAAGCGGCTGTCGAGCGTTATTTGGCAACCTTAGAAGGACAGAATGCCGTGCGCGCTTCATTGATTTCACAGGTCGCAAGCAATTATTATACCTTGTTGGCCTTAGATAACAAGCTCACACTTATACGCAAATATATCGATCTTCAGCGTCAGGCGGAGAAGATAGCTGAGATACAAAAGGAGGCCGATAGCGACACAGAACTGGCTGTTGAGAAGTTCAAAGCAGAGCTTGCAAAGGCGCGTTCGCAGGAGTTTGCATTGAAACAAGAGATTACTGAATGTGAAAATGCACTCAACTTACTGCTCGGTCGTTACCCAACGCCTATTCAACGAGATGCCAAACAGTTGTTGAATGAAGACGTGAAAACAATCGTTACAGGACTTCCTTCCAATCTCTTGAGCCACCGACCCGATATCCGTCAGGCTGAACATGAACTCGCTGCAGCTCATTGGGACGTTGAAACGGCGCGCAAAGCCTTCTTGCCTTCGGTAAACATTAGTGCCACTTTAGGACTTGAAGCCTTTAATCCTACCTACCTAACGCGTATGCCAAAGTCGCTCGCTTACAGTGTCGTGGGAGGACTAACTGCACCACTTATCAACCGAAAAGCTATCGAAGCTAACTTCCAACAGGCTGACGCCGCACAGCTACAAGCCTTATATGAATATGACAAAACACTGCTCACAGCCTATTCTGAGGTATGTACGCTACTGTCAAAGAACAAGAATCTCGCCGCCTATTATGCGTTAAAAGAGGAAGAAGTGAAGACTTTGGAACACTCGGTTGAGGTATCTCGTCAACTTTATATGAACGGACGAGCTACTTATCTCGATGTACTTGAGGCCGAACGCGACACACTTGATGCCCAAATGGAACTGCTTGAAACTCGTCAACAGCAGCTTTCCTGTGTCGTAGACCTATATAGAAGTCTTGGAGAATAAGGCTCATCAAACTCAAAAGCAAGTGATTTTTTGAAATGATTTATTCGTAATCACGAAATTTTTCAGCGGAAAACATATTGTGATTTTGATTTAGGTATGCTTATAAACAAGAACCATCACATTATGTTTCTATATAAAACGCATTGAGAAATATACATATCAACACTATCGGTGTTGCGTTTTTTCTGCGTAATCCGCCATGAATCCCCTCGTTATAAGCGTAATAGACATTTCGAACAAATTTTCATTTAGGATAATAATAACTGCTTATCTTAAATGGGGAGTTGTTTAAGATTGTATAAAAGGGAGGAGGTGGGATTGGATAAAGGGAAAGCCCCTCGCAATGCGAGAGGCTGATGTGCGCCCGTAGGCGACGGGCGGCTTTTGTCTTGAATGGTCAACAGATAACCACGCCTAAATTCTTTCTGCAGCTCGGCGGATGCGGTCACTCAGATCGAAAAGTGAGCCACGGAGATGCTCTATCTCTTCCTCATTGAAACCGCCTGTGCCACCATTGCCGTCGATACCGTTTAATTTGTGGTAGAACCACGATGATGACTTGTGGAAGTATCTATTGGCAAAGTCCATCCACGACACGGACAAGTTGATGTCTGCCAAACGCTGCTTCATATCGCTGACTACTACCGGCTTTCTAATAACTGTTTCCATTGTTGTATTCCTTTCTTTTATTAAAGCTCCTCCCCTTTTAGGGAGAGGCGGTGTTTTGTTGTTAATAGGGTTGGCGAAGCATTGAGTAGAACTTCTCGATGATGATTTCCAGTAATCTGGGATAACCGTTAGGATAGGAACGGTTATAGTTTCTCATCTGCTCAATCAGGTCTCTTTCCTTGAGTGTAACCTTCATTGTTTCGGTTTCTTGTTTCATATTCTGTTGTTTTATTAAGACAAGACAAAGATACTATAAAAAATCGTATTGCCTAAACGTTTACTATAAAAATTTGTAGTAAAGTTTGTTTTTTAACAATATTTTATTCGTACTGCTCGCTTTTTGTGCCTTTATTGGAAAAAATCATTGAAACTGTCCCCATGTAATCTTTGAAACTGACCCTATGTAGTTATTTTATAACTTTTGTTATTAGCGTTCATCTTTTCTGGCTTCTCAATCGTATCTTCTTTTGCCAGTTATTACTATTGTTTATTTTGCAAAAATAGATATAATGAGACCTCTGCAAAACTCCTCATATAATTTGTCTTTCTTAAATCTTTTTTGTACCTTTATGGTATGAAACAAAAGTTATCCTCTCCCAGTTTTGCTGACCTATTCCTTGGGCAAAGAAAGATCAAGCAGACATTCTTTTCACAAATAAACACAGTCATTGATTGGGCACCCATTCGTGCTATAATAGAAGTGGCTTATACAAAAGGTTATAAGTCTACTGGCCGGCCCAGCTATGACAGCCTTATTTTATTCAAGATAGAATTACTCCGTACCTGGTATGGTCTGAGTGACGGAGAAGTTGAAGATCAGGTTAACGACCGCCTGTCTTTTAGCCGTTTTGCAGGTCTTGGTATGGAAGATCTTGTTCCTGACAGTACTACTGTGTGCCGTTTTCGCAACATTCTTGTTGAAGCGGATTTGTATGATACGCTTCTTGCAGAGTTTAATCGGCAATCGGAAGCTAAAGGAATCATTGTTAAGCGTGGTGCCATTGTTGATGCCAGCATTACGAATACTCTCCGTCGCCCCCGCGGAGGTAAGAGCTATGAGGTTGTTGAGGACAGAAAAGAGGATGAGAACATGGAGGTTTCGGAGAAAGCCATGCTCAAAGAAGTTGTCAAGCCTAACGTAGATATAGAAGCCCGTTGGGTAAAGAAGATGGGAAAGCCCCACTTCGGTTACAAGCGTCACACGGTAACGGATGAGAATGGAATGGTGCTTGCCGAGGAAACGACAGCTGCCAATGAAAGTGATATGAAACACTTAGAAATACCCCTGAAGAAAGCCAAGCTACCACGGAAAGCACTTGTTTATGCCGATAAAGGATATGACTCGATGGAGAACAAAGAAACCCTCAAACGTATGAAACTTAAAAGTCGTATCATGCATAAGGGAACAAGAGGACATGAAATTACAGAAAGGCAGCAGCGTATCAACGTTGCGATAAGTAAGATACGCTACAAAGTAGAACGCACCTTTGGTTCCATGCATAGATGGTTTGGTGCAGGAATAGCAAGATACGTTGGACTTTCAAAAACACATGCGCAGCATATAATGGAGTCCATTGCCTACAACTTATACCGAACACCAGGGATTATGGTGTCAAATTGTATCAGATAAGGGGAAAATACACCGATAAAAGATTATTATCTACTCAAAAAGTAACCTCCAGCGGCATCTTTTGGTCAAAAATATTCATTCTTCTAAAAGTATATGGGAGAAAATTGAGAGGGTGTAGGTTTTGCAGAGGTCTCATATTTCCAATCTTATCAAGGTAAAGGATGATGCATGGGTACTGATTACCCAAAGTCTTTCTTATCTGGCAAGGGAGGCATTTAAGCGTTTCTTCAATCCCAAATACCACATTGAGGAAAGGGCAATTAAACTCTTAAATCTGATGGAGAATGATAGGAAAATGTAGAGCAATTGCACATGGCAGCAATGCGCTGGAATATATTTTTAGAGAGGGAAAACTCGGTAAAACACTTCTCTTTCATAATCTCTGTAGAACAACACCAAAGGAAATTTACGAGGAAATGAAGATAGTGAACGACTATAACACCCGGTGCAGAAACAAATTCCTCCGCATTGAAATCGGTATAGCACCGAAAGATGAACCAAGATTGAATTTAACCTCTGTCCGTAATCTTGCGTCAAACTTTGCAGGGCGCATGGGGCTTGCCGACCATCAATGGGTAGCGGTTACACACAAAGACACCGACAATATGCATATCCATATCATCGCCAATCGCATTAGTCTGTATGGCAACGTTTATGACACTACCTTTGTGAGCAACAAGGCAGCGAGGGTCGCAGAGGAACTTAGCCGTAAGTACGGCCTGACCATTGCAAAGGAAGTAAAGGCGGAAAGACAACACCAAAAAGCAAAGGCCAATCCTACGAGAGAACAGACCAAGCAACAAATACAGAAGATTTGCTATGCCCTACTTGAAAAATACAAAGGTACAGGCATCACAGGGCACTCCATGTTCCTCTACGACCTTAACAAGAGTGGTGTAATCATAGAACGTTTGAAGAATAAGCAGGGCAAAGTATATGGTTTGAAGTTCTCCTACTGTGGCCAGACATTCAAAGCTTCCGAAATCGGCAGGGAGTTAGGTTACCGCTCCTTGCAAAAGAACTTTGGATCATACAATAAAGCCGAAACAAAGGAGACGATAACAAAAGCTCACACAATAGCAGACAAGACTACAAAGAATAAAGTTCAATCAGATACAGGCTATCAACTCGTCCCTCCCAGCCGTTCGTGCATACTACCGAAAAATACAAATGATAGTTCATCTATTGCACAAGCCGTAGGAAATGTAGCAAGCACCGCCTTGAATGTAGCCGAAGAAATGATTTCGGGAGCAGGTGGACTTATCAATCCACAGACACACGGTGATGATTATGCCGAGATGGCATGGCAACATAAACTCATAAACCAAGCCAAGAAAAAGAAGAAACGAGGAAGAGGTATATAATGGATAGCTCTTCTCTATTTCCAATCACCAAAAAACTCAATGATGACGCAAATGAACGAAATTCTTATCAAAAACGCTTGTTATTCAAAGCAAATGATTATCTTTGCAAACAGAATAACAAGCGTTCTTTGTTGATGTAGAAACATGCGACAGAAAGCACTTCGCTCGTTTCCAAATCGTTACCTGTTTAGTTTGTATCACAAGGTAACTTCTTCTTTATCAATTAGATACATTTTAAGAATTATCTTGCACTGTGTTTTGCACCAAAACGCACTGTATTTTGCAC
>NZ_KV815141.1:12474-14087 GCF_001814145.1 Prevotella sp. HMSC073D09
AAAAAGGGCACTCACAATGTTAAATTTATTGCTAGAAACTAGACAAAACAGTCATGCTGTAAACACGCGCGAGTGGGCAACGGTACCGAAAACATGTGCGCTTGCGGCGGCTAGCGTGGGCGGTTGCAGGGTATGCCACTTACATACTGCACCTTGAAAAGCAGAAGTAATTTGCTATCGATATTTCCATTTTCGCCTTTAAAGGGCGTAGCATCCTTTCATTTTTTCACCTTTTCACCTTTTCACCTTTTCACCCTTTCACCCTTTCACCTTTTCACCCTTTCACCCTTTCACCTTTTCACCCTTTCACCCTTTAATCTCCTCTTCCCCCAACAGCCGAAGTAGTTCTTGGGTGCGCTTTTCAAAATCGGGAGTGGCGGTAAGCGTGAGTTGTGGCGGAGCAGGAGTGTCGGGTGAGGGTTGGAACACAAGCTGTTGGTGCCCTTGTTCGGTGGTATGGATGTGCTTTGCTAGGACGTAAAGCAAAGGGAGACGATGGCATTGGCTAAAAGAGTTAGGCGCATCATGGCCGCTGGACTGGTCGGACTGGTCTGACTGGTCCGACTGGTCTGACTGAACCGACTGGTCTGACTTGTCCGACCTGTCCGAGCTGTCCGAGCAGTCTGAGCTATCCAACCGCGAGCAAGGCTGCGTGCCATCGCCTAGCTGTCGCTTAGCCACCACCCAAAGAGCGTCGGCGGCATGCACAGCTTGTTCTAGATCGTGAGTAGAAAGCAATACCATCTTATTGGTTTCGTGGGCAAGGCGTGCCAACAAGCCAAGCACTTCAACCTTACTTTTGTAGTCGAGAAAGGCGGTTGGCTCGTCAAGTAATATCATGGGTGTATCTTGCGCTAAGGCTTTGGCGATCATCATTTTCTGCCGTTCGCCATCGCTAAGCGTCTGCACTAGGCGGTGGCGCAGGCTAGTTATGCCCACTACATCCATCGCCCAAGCAACCATACGGCGGTCGTCGGCTCGAAGTGTACCCCAAATATTGGTGTAGGGCGAGCGACCAAGGGCAACTATTTGTTCGACGGAGAGGTTTTCAATGCTGGGCTTGGCCGTTAACACCACGCTTACTAGGCGTGCTAAACGCGCTTGCGAGAGTGTGGCGAGGTTGATGGGCACGGCTTGTTCGTCAGAATAATAGCACATCTGTCCTGAGATGGGCGGTTGAAAAGCGGCCAAAGTACGCAGTAGCGTACTTTTACCAATGCCGTTGGCACCCACAAGACAAGTGAGCTGCCCTGCCTGTAAGGTAGCATTAAGTTGGGCTAGCACGGTGGTTGGCGTGTGCCGTGGATGCTGGTAACCTACGGAGAGGTTGCGAAGGGTTATCGAGGGCATATATTTTCTGTGGGGGATTGTGTTGCTAGGGGCTTTTGGTTTTCTAGGATTCTTCGGGGTGGGTCTAGGCTTTCTAGTTATTCCAGGTTTACTAGGCAGGCTGTTAAAAGTGCACAGTTATCTTTTCACTCTTTCACCTTTAAGAGGCACAGCCATCTTTTCACCTTTTCACTCTTTCACCTTTAAGGGGCGCAGCCACCCTTTCACCTTTTCACTTTTTCACCTTTGAGGGGCGCAGCCATCTTTTCACCCTTTCACCCTTT
>NZ_KV815141.1:14187-22490 GCF_001814145.1 Prevotella sp. HMSC073D09
CAGCCATCTTTTCACCCTTTCACCCTTTCACCTTCAAGGGGCGCAGCCATTTTTTCACCTTTTCACTCTTTCACTCTTTCACCTTTCTTATCAGCGTTAGCCCATCTCGCAAAGGAAGAATAACTTTCTCTACGCGTGTATCGGCCGCAACAAGGTCGTTAAAGCGACGTATGCCAAGGGTTTGTTGGTCCTTATCGTAGGCAGAATCGAACACATGACCATCCCACAGCGTGTTGTCGGCCACGATAAAACCACCCTGCCTGAGCACCGAGAGAGCCATTTCGTAGGTTTCAACATACGTTCGCTTGTCGCCATCAATGAAAACGAGGTCAAAGGTGATGCCCAAACGTGGAGCCTCGGCGATGGCATCGCCGATGATGAAGCGTATTTTGTTGGCCACAGCACTGCCTTCTATCCACGGACGGGTGAAGTCTTCTTGCTCATCGTTAATCTCGAAGGTGTACAAAAGTCCGTCATCTGGCAGTCCTTCGGCCAAGCAAATGGCACTATATCCGCTAAAAGTACCCACTTCGAGCACGCATTTGGCCTGCGTCATCTGCACAAGCATCTTCAGCAAACGACCTTGCAGGTGTCCGCTAGCCATGCGTCCGTGCAGCGTATGCAGGTTGGTGGCTCGGTAAAGACGATACAAGTAGTCGCCTTCGGGGTCGATGTGGTTGGCGATATAGGTGGTTAGATCCATGCCTTAGCGTTTGAAACCCTCTATCGCCAAGCGGTAACCATCTAGGCCAAAGCCGCATATCACGCCCCGGCAAGCAGCGGCAATCATGCTTTGGTGTCTGAAATCTTCGCGTTGGTGAACGTTAGAGATGTGCACTTCAACCACAGGCGCGCTGATGGCACGGATGCAATCGGCCAAGGCGATGCTGGTGTGCGTGTAGGCTCCAGCGTTAAGCACGATGCCGTCGCACTGAAACCCCACCGCTTGCAACTTGTTGATGAGTTCGCCTTCGATGTTGCTTTGAAAGTAATCTATCTGCACATCGGGGAAACAAGCACACAGGCGCGGCAGGAAATCGTCGAACGACGTGCAACCGTAAACGTCTGGCTCGCGTACGCCAAGCAGGTTGAGGTTTGGCCCGTTGATAATTTGTATCGTCATGTCAGCTTTATTTTGTACTTTTGTTCACAAAATTACGAATAAACGATGGAAAGAGAAAATAAAACCGTCGACAATATGGTGAAGGCCTATATGCGTTACTTGAAATTAGAACGCAACCTTAGTCCGAATACCATTGAGGCCTACCGCAACGACCTGCGTTGGCTTTTGGCTTACGTTAACTTTCACGGGTTAAAGGTGGAGGAGGTGAAACTGGAAGACCTGGATAACTTTTCGGCCTCGCTGCACGACCAACGCATTACGCCGCGTTCGCAAGCGCGGATACTGAGCGGTGTGCGTTCGTTCTTCAGGTTTTTACTTCTCGATGGTTTTATTGATGCCGACCCAACGGAGTTGTTGGTGTCGCCACACGTGCGCAACGCCTTGCCCGACGTGTTGAGTACGGCTGAGGTTGACCGCTTGGAGGCCTCTATCGACCTTTCCAAATGGGAAGGACAACGCAACAGGGCCATTATTGAGGTGCTGTTCAGCTGCGGATTGCGGGTGTCGGAACTTGTTAACTTGAAACTTTCTAACCTCTATGTGGAAGAGAAGTTTGTGCGCGTAACGGGAAAGGGCGACAAGGAGCGACTGGTTCCCATATCGAGCCGCGCGCTTGACGAGCTGAACGCATGGTTTGCCGACCGTAATGCAATGCGCATTAAGCCGGGCGAGGAGGATTATGTGTTCCTTAATCGGCGCGGCGCGCACCTTACTCGCACCATGATTCTTATCATGATAAAGCGTCAAGCGGTGGCAGCTGGCATCACTAAAACCATTAGTCCGCACACGTTGCGCCACTCGTTCGCCACAGCTTTGCTGGAAGGTGGTGCCGACCTTATCGCCATTCAGGCGATGATGGGACACGAGGACATTGCCACCACCGAGATTTATACGCACATAGATACGTCGTCGCTAAGGGAAGAAATAACGAAACACCACCCAAGAAATAAGAAAAGGTGAAAAGATGGCTGCGCCCCTTAAAGGTGAAAGGGTGAAAAAGGGAAAAGGTGAAAAGATGGCTACGCCCCTTAAAGGTGAAAGGGTGAAAAAGGGGAAAGGTGAAAAGATGGGCTGCGCCCTTTTAACAGCCTCACTAGTAAACCTAGGATACCTAGAATACCTAGAACAACTAGAAAACCTAGTAAACCTAGAACAACCTAGAATACCTAGAACAACCTAACCCCCACCCACTACTTCTCGCTATACAGCGTTTGTATCACTGTTTGTCCCACGGCTTTCAGCGTATTGCGGTCGATGTTTTGCAAGTTATCGTTTAAGGTGTGCCATGTAGGACCAAACGAACTTTGAACACAATCGGGATAAAAGGCGATAATGTCTATCGTAGGAATCTTGGCTTTCTCGTTAAGCGGCACATGGTCGTCGGTAATCATTCCGCCGTCGCTTTTAGGAAAGAAACTACCATAACCTGCGGCACGTGCAGCACGCCATACCCTCTTAACAATGTCGGGAGCAAAAGCTTTCGACATGCCTTCGCGATAGAACTTAGCCCCAATACCGCCAACCAAGTCGAGCAGAATACCGTAACGCGCCTCATAACCAGCAGGCAAGTTGGTGGCGAAATGTTGCGCGCCAAGTGCCCAAGTGTCTTCGCTGTCTTCCTGTCCACTCCATTTTGGCGTGCCCCAATCTTCGGCATCAAAGCACACAAAGTCTACACCAATGTTTAAATTCTTGTTCTGCTGCAGCAGTCGGGCAATCTCTAACATCACCGCCACGCCACTCGCGCCATCGTTTGCGCCATCAATGGGCTTACGCCAGTTGGCACTATCGGGGTCGTTATCGGCCCAAGGGCGCGTGTCCCAATGCGCGCAGAGCAAGATACGCGTAGTAGATTCGGGGTTATAACTGGCCATAATGTTACGACAACGCAACATCGTTCCGTCGTATCCGCGCAGTTCGGCACGTTGGCTCTTCACCTTACAGCCAAAGCTTTCAAACTTCTTGGCAATCCATTCGCCACAATCGTCGTGGCTTTTGGTGTTCATTGCGCGCGGTCCGAAGGCGCATTGAGCGGCAACAAAGGCATAAGCAGAGTCGGCATTAAAGGCCGGCCCCATAGGGTTAAGCTTTTCTGCGGCGGCCATCTCGGCTGCTTCCGCTTCTTCTGTCGCACTATGCGAGGGCGAAAACAAGCCCATTGAATAGGCAATGATGGCTATAATGGCAATCATGATAACTGCTATGATGATTTTTTTCATTGGATATTGAATCTTGAAAATTAGGAGTTAAGGAGTTATGGAGTTAAGGAGTTAAGGAGTTAAGGAGTTAAGCCAAATGCAGAAAAACTTAAAGGATTTAAAGAGTAAAGGTGCATGACTTCCAGTTGACAAGCTTACCAGTTAACGAGTTGACGAGTTGACAAGTTGACGAGTCGGTAGGCGCAGCCATTCTTTCACCTTTTCACCTTTTCACCCTTTCACCTCTTCACCTTTTCAATTGTACTTCCTTCATCACTCTCAACCAATTGCCTCCCCATATCTTCTCAATATCTTGCTCGGAGAAACGTCGGCGCAACAGTTGAATGGTGAAATTAATTATTTCAGACGAGTTGGCGATGCCACACACGCCGCCATCGCCGTCGAAATCCGTTCCAAGTCCCACGTGGTCTATGCCCATTACCTTGATGGCATGCTCCAAATGCGCCATCGCATCGAGAATGCTCGCCTCGCCTTGTGTGCGAAGGAACCCGTGATAGAGCGTTACATGCGCCACTCCTCCCTTCTGGGCGAGCGCGCGCATTTGGTTATCGGTTAGGTTTCGCGGCACATCGCAGAGCGCTTTGCAGTTGCTATGGCTGCAAACAATGGGCGTCCTACTAATCTCTAAGGCATCGTAAAAGCTCGATTCGGCACCGTGACTGAGGTCAACCATGATGCCCGTGCGGTTCATTTCTTCGATAACACGTCGGCCAAAGTCGCTAACGCCGCCATGAGTAGCCGTTCCGCGTGCGCTGTCGCAGATGTCGTTGTCGCCGTTGTGACATAGCGTAATGTACGTTACGCCACGTTGGGCAAAGTGCGAAACGTTTGCCAGGTCGTTCTCAATGGCCAACCCGTTCTCTATTCCCAACACAATACTCTTCTTTCCTGCCGCCTTGTTGGCGTAAAGTTGCTGTGGATTTCGAGCCAAAGCCACGTATTGACTGTTCTCGGCCACGATGTTTTCAATCTTATCAAAGATGAGGTCGGCGTAATTTCTCGGCCCTGTCACGTCGAAAGCCACCTTCTCGCGGAACGTTTCGCCAGGCTTAGGCTGCGGCAAATAGGCAACCATTGTGGTAGCATCCTGCCGTCCTTCGTTCATCTTATGCAGGTCAACGAGTATGCGTGGGTCGCGTTGGTCGAACCGAACGTTAAGCGGAAAGAACATCGGCGTGTCGCAATGCGTGTCGAGCGTAAGCACCTTGGCATGCAAACGTTTGGCATGGGCAAAGGTTTCTGCCTGCCTAACAAGCCATTGAAAAAGCGGCAAACCTTGCTCTTCCATCCATTCGGGATGCCATTGCACGCCAAGCAAAGGCTTGTGTTCGGTGCTTTCCATTGCCTCTGGTATGCCGTCGGCCGTGGCTGCAACGAAACGGAACTTGCTACCTGCGTGGCTAACGGCCTGGTGATGGAACGAATTGACGTGCAGACTAGTGGTCTCGAAGATTTGCGCAGGCAACGAATTGGGTTCGAAATACACCGTTTGTGTGGCCAAATTGCGTTGCGCGTCTTGCGAATGCTGTATCAGCTTATCAGAAAATCGCGGTAAGAAATGCTTGAACTCGCCTTCTGCCAAGCCGCGGCGAACATCGTCAGTAAAATGCTCTTCGATGTCTTGCGCCACCTTTCCGCCTAGTGCCATAGCCATAGTTTGCATGCCGCGACAAATGCCTAGGATGGGTATTTGGCGGTTGTAGGCCAATCGGGTGATGAGAAGTTCGGGCAAATCGCGCTCTGCGTTGACCGAATGTAGGCGCGGCGAAGGCTCTTCTCCTGCCCACAGGGGATTGAGATCGGCGCCACCCGTGAGTATCAGCCCGTCTATATTATCGAGCGTATTGACGATAACGTCTACACTATCGACGGGCGGAATGAGCACGGGAGTACCGCCTGCATCAACCACCTGGCGATAATAACGGTCCATCAGCATGACACTACCGTCGCGAAAGTTGGCAGTCAACCCGATGACGGGCTGGCGTTTGGCCTGCGGAAACGAGGCGTATATGTTTTGCAAGCGGGCTTGCAAGTCGAAGTTTTGCATAGCTTTTGGGTTAGATTGATGAGGGGGTGGTTGGAATTGTCAGACTGGTCGGACGGGTCGGACAAGTCTGAAAAGTCGGACAAGTTGGACAGGGCAGTCTGGTAGGTTTTACCCTTAACATCCCGGGCATACGCCCTTTCCCCCAACCTCTTTATTTCTCATCAGGGTCTACCAATATCTCTCGTTTGATGCTTTGTTCGAGCGAAATGAGCGTCTCAGTAGAAACCACACCGGGGATAGTTTGCAGTTTATTGTTAAGCAAGTCCATCAGCTGTTCGTTGTCTTTGGCGTACAACTTAATGAGCATCGTGTACGAACCCGTTGTGAAGTGGCACTCCACAATTTCGTTAATGCTGTTAAGACGTGCCACAACGTTCTTATACATGCTGCCACGTTCGAGATTAAGCCCGATGTAGGTGCATGTAGAGTAGCCCAGGCTCTTGGGGTTGACGTCGAATCCGCTGCCAGTAATCACGCCGTTCTCTATCAGATGCTGTACGCGTTGGTGTATGGCTGCGCGCGATACGCCGCACTCTGCTGCCACGTCCTTAAATGGAATACGTGCATTTTGCGACAAGATGTTTAGGATTTTCTTGTCTAGGCTGTCTATTTTCTCCATGTGTTGCTAACGTGTTTTATGTATTTAAGTTGTTTTAATGTGCTTATAAAGCACGAGCAAATGTAAACAAATTAAATGAAATAAGCAACAAAAAGTTAGATAAAAAGGCGCATATTGCGTATTTTGGCAATTGGTTAACGCCTTTAAAGATAAATTAAGAAGTTAGAAACCAGGTCAAAGATGTTCTTTAACCTGGTTTCCACGCCTTCATTTGCGTTTATTTTCTCTTCTTTGCAACAGGTCTTCCAGCCTTCTTTGCGGGCTTTGCGGCAGGCGTTTCGGCCTTAGCATTGCTCACTTCGGACTTAGGTTTGTTCACTTTCAGCAGTTCTACGGTGAATATAAGCGTAGAATAGGCTGGGATAGAGCCCATTTCTTGTGCACCATAAGCCAAGTTTTGGGGGATATACAGTTCCCATTTGCTGCCAGGGGACATCAGTTGAAGTGCCTCAGTCCAACCGGCAATCACTTGGTCTGCACGGAAAGAAGATGTGTCGGGCGTGCGTTTGTAACTGCTGTCAAACACCGTTCCGTCGATAAGTTTGCCTTCGTACTTCACAACCACCTCGTCGGTAGCAGCGGGTTTGTCGCCCGTACCGTTGGCAATCACCTTATATTGCAGTCCGCTAGGCAGTGTAACCACGCCTGGTTTCTTAGCATTTTCGGCCAGCCACTGCTTGCCCGTACTGATGGCGGCCTCCACTTTGGCCTTCTTGGCGGCCTCAACACGTTGTTCGAAGAGCTGTTGTGCCTCCTCTTCCGTATATTTAGTGAAGTCTTTTTCCAGGGCAGCAATAAATCCGTTGTAGAAGTTTTTAGCGGCAACAGAGTCTTTCGTCCCGATTAGCTCTTGCTGTACCGAGGGCAAAATGCGCTGTTGGGCCATCTGTGCAATCTGCATACCGGCAGCATAAGCCGTGAAAGCGCCGTCGCCGTTGCTTTCCAAAGCCTTGCGGAACCCACGCACAAAGTCGGCCATATAAGTGGTGTCCACCTTATATTGTTGCTGGATGAAAGCTGTCAGTCCCTTCGTGGCAGCCATTCCTGCGGCATAGCTAACCGAGTCTGACGATGTGTTCAACACCACGGGGGCAGCGGTGGCCACCTGCACTACGTCTTTCTTTTTACCTGCGGAGGCGGTATTAAAAGCGGCACTCGCCAAGAGAGCGAGTGCCATAAAGGTTAATTTCTTCATTATTTTTCTCCCACTGAAATCAGTTCAATCTTGAAGATAAGTGCCGAATAAGGCTTGATGTTTGGTTGTTCGCGCGAGCCATAAGCCAGGTTTTCGGGGATATACACCTCCCAAACGCTACCGGCAGGCATGCGTGTAAGCACCTCTGTCCAGCCCTTAATCACTTGGTTGGCGCGCATGGTTACGGGTTGTCCCTGGGTGTAGCTGCTGTCGAACACCTTACCGTCGATGGTTTTGCCCTCGTAGTTAACCTTAACCACCGAAGTGTCCTTGGCAATGGGGCCGTCACCTTCTTTGATAACGCGATATTGCACGCCACTGGGCAAGGTCTTTACACCGGGTTTCTTAGCATTCTCGGCCAAAAACTTCTTACCTGCCTCTTTGTTTGCACCATAAGTTTTTTCGGCCGTTCTATCTTTAATCTTCTCGGCTTGTGTCCGCACATAGTCCTCTGCCTCCTTTTGGGTCATGATGCCCTTCTTGTTCTTTGCGCCAGTGATGAAGCCGGCGAGGAAATTCTTCATCGAGATAGTCTTGGTAGAGTCCTCACCAAACAATTCGTGATTGATGCCCTTAACCATTTGGTTAGAGATTTGTTGACCAATCTGCACGCCGGCATAGTAGGCGGCTTTCTTCTTGTCGTCGCCAGCATTGGCGCCATCGTTCAAGCCCTTAACAAATTCGTCGATGTAAGCCGTGTCCACATTCAAGCCTCTGCTAAGATAGTCGCGTAGGCCTTGTGTTTGGCTGTAACCCAAAGCGTAGCTTAGGGTGTCGATGTCGTTCTTTAAGTCGGCCTTAGGCGTTGAGTTGCCGCAAGCCGAGAATGTAACGGCTGCAATGGCCGTTGCTGCTAAGATTGTTAATTTCTTCATTGATATATAAGTTGTTTTGAGTTTATAAGTTTATGAGGGGATGGGTTGACAGTTGGTGGGCGTTAGGTTTAGTAAGCTGGTTGGGGTGGTATATTTTCAGGTTATCCTAGGTTTACTAGACAAGCTGTTAAAGGTGCGCAGCCATCTTTTCACCTTTTCACCTTTAAAGGGCGAAACCATTCTTTCACCTTTTCACCTTTAAAGGGCGCAGCCATCTTTTCACCT
>NZ_KV815141.1:22590-25144 GCF_001814145.1 Prevotella sp. HMSC073D09
TTCACCTTTTCACCCTTTCACCTTTTCACCTTTACGAGGCCTTTACTTCACCTCAATCAGTTCCACATCAAACACCAATGCGGCGAAAGGAGGGATGGATGCGCCGGCTCCGCGCTCGCCGTAACCCAGTTGATAAGGGATAAAGAAACGATACTTGGCACCCTCTTTCATCAGCTGCAAGCCCTCGGTCCAACCAGCAATAACACCATTTAGGGGGAAAGTGGCAGGCTCGCCGCGCTGAATAGAGCTGTCGAACATCGTTCCATCAACCAGCATACCCTCGTAATGGCACACCACCTTGTCGGTAGCCTTGGGGCTTTTACCGTTTCCCTCTTTAAGCACCTTGTATTGCAAGCCGCTGGGCAACGTCACAACACCTTCCTTTTTAGCATTCTCGCTGAGGTATTTTTCGCCCTCGCTCTTGGCTCCTTTGTACTTCTCGGCGGCCTCGGCGCGTTGTTTTTCTTCTTGTCTGCGGAAGAAATCTTCCACAATCTGCTGTGCTTCTGCCGTAGGAACTTGGGGTTCCTTGCCGTCAATCATGTCCTTTACAGCTTGTGCAAAGTCGGCAACGTTCAAGTCGTCCGCACCCATTTGCGACAATTGGCGGCCAATGCCTAGGCCCAAAGCATAACTAAGTTTATCCATAAAATATTGTCTTTTATCTCTTTATTTTTAGTACAATGGCACAAAGTTACAATTATTTATCCTATTCGATACGCATATTTGCAAAAAAAACACTAAATTTGGAGTTGACAAGCCCACCTGCCTGCTTGTTTTCAGCTTTTGCCTGAAAGAACATCGCCAACAAGCCGATGGCTTAACCGCGCGCAAAGCCGCACCGCGCCAGCAGCAAACCATCGCCCCGATGCAAAGTACAGGGATGTTTAACAATTTAAAACGAAACGTCATGAACACAAAAAACAAACACGTAGTATTCCTTACAGGCGCAGGCATGTCTGCCGAAAGCGGCATAAAGACGTTCAGAGGCAACGACGGACTGTGGGAGAACTATCCCGTTATGCAGGTGGCATCGCACGAAGGATGGCTCGCCGACCCCAACTTGGTGAACCAATTCTACAACGAAAGGCGACAACAGCTGTTCGCCGCGCAACCCAACAAGGGACATCTGCTAATTGCCGAACTGGAAAAACGATGCCAAGTAACCGTTATCACGCAAAACGTAGACGACTTGCACGAACGCGCAGGCTCGTCGCACGTTATCCACTTACATGGCGAACTGCTCAAAGTCTGTTCCTCGGCCGACCCAAACAATCCGCGTTACATCCGCACGCTAACGCCCGACAACGCCATTGTCAGGCCCGACGAAAAGGCGGCCGATGGTTCTCGGCTCCGTCCTTTCATCGTGTTCTTTGGCGAGCCGGTGCCGCTTATCGACTTGGCTGCACGCACCGTAAGGCAAGCCGACGTGCTGATTGTCATCGGCACATCGCTTAACGTCTATCCCGCAGCCGGCCTACTGGCTTACGCCCCCTCTACAACACCCATTTATCTTATAGACCCCGAACCCGTAGAAACCACCTATAACCCGCAGGTTAAGCAACTGCGCATGGGCGCATCGCAAGGAATGGAAGAGCTGATTGGGAAAATATAAGGTGCCGTATCGCCCATACCCCCACCACCAAAGAAAGGAGGAGAGCGATGACTTACGGCATAATTTAAGGCAGAAGTTAGCTAGACCTTTAAAATCTCTATAAATTGAGAGGAGTTTATTTTCTTTGTGCTGTAAAGCCAAGATAAAAGCTCCTCTCATACACGAAGTGCAGCACAAATCAACTCACCGGCTTATCAACTCACGAAAGCCCAATGACTCCCGAACACATCAAACTTACAAACTGGATAATTCACAAGACCAACAACTCACCAATTCACCAATTCACCAACTCACCAACTCATCAACCCATCAACTCCTCAACTCACCAGCTCATCAACTCAACACTCTAAAACCTTAAATTGTTATCTTTTATTTTACAAAGTTGCTCTAATTTTCGCTCCATTCTAGCGAAAAAACAGGCCATAAAGTAGGTAAATCACCCCTATTTTTGGCTTTTCTCGTTGTTTGTTTTGGCAGTTTTTAAGAGCAGAGCCTGCATTTTGCACCATTTTACCTTTCTATTTGGCCGCCAACTCGCAATTATTTCGTCCCCAATTACCCACTTTTAGACCCTAAAAACCCACTTTTTAGGAGCTATTTCGCCCTTTTTTGGCATGTTTTTCATGGTTCGAGAAGGTTTTATTTATACAATTAGTGTGGATATTTATGCTTTTCGTCTCGCAATTAGCACCATTTCACCTTGCATTTTGCAGCAAAACACACTGCATTTTGCACCAAAACACGCTGTATTTTGCATCAAAACGCACTGCGTTTAGCGGCATATTGCACCGCGTTTAGCACCAAAACGCAGTGTATTTAGCGGCAAATCGGCCAAAAGTGGGTGTTAGTGGCAGCCATTTTAAATAAAAATTCATTTTGTCTGCATGCGCAACTGCCCCCTTTTAGCACCGAAACAAACCTCCGCGAGAATCGATTTTT
>NZ_KV815141.1:25244-64669 GCF_001814145.1 Prevotella sp. HMSC073D09
AAACGCAGAAGTAATCTGCCATTGGCAGCCAGGCACTCAACTTGTAGAGAACGTGTGGAATAACTTCCGCCAGGGTCGTCTGCTGAAACATGGCCCGTATTGCCACAGACAAATGGGGCAACATTTCAGATTTCACCATATCTCCATCCAGTACTTTGTGCATGGGCGGGGTGTTTATCTTGGTTTTACTGTATAAAGACATAAACCCCTCTCTGTTTGTAGAGATATTTAAAGTCAAGACAACTTCGCTGTCGGGTTAGGGCTGTCGGCAAGTCAATCGCGCCGGCATTGGCTGTCAACGGCTAACAAAGCTGCTTGTACCGAACCCCCAAACAACTGGCTTAACGCCTTAATTACACAGTACGCCACAACTCCTCTCCTCTTTAAAGGAGTTGTGGACAAGCCCATTTGCCCCAAACGCAAGTTCTACAATCTGCCTAAAAAAACAAAAAAAATCCTTTTTGCTTTTCGCGTTAAGGTCAATTGTTGTAACTTTGCGACAAATTAATTCATCTTATAAAGAAAGGAAATAAGTTCATGAAAAGTACTGGTTTAAAAAATCGCGCCTGGCAACTTGCCGCTATGCTTGTGGTATTGATTGCAGGTTTGTCGTTTGCATCTTGTGCTAGCGACGACGGTGAAGACAAAGAAGCAAGTCCTATCATAGGTACATGGAAGTCGGAAGCTAGCAGCACTGGCACCTACTACATGCAGTTTACCGAGTATAAGCAATACTTCTTTACCAACGACATCTACAAAGGCAACACCACAGAGGAGGGAGATTACACCTTCTCCAATAATACACTGACACTTAGCCCAAAGGGTAAAGCGCCGAGGACGTACAATTGCAAATTTAAGGGAGATCACCTTTTCCTTACCCTCGCTTCTGGCAAAGAAGGTGAACTGCAATTCATACGCTACACACCTACCAAGAGCGTTAAGCGCGTTAAACGCTAACGCCACTCTTGCACAACATACAGCCGCCGCACCGCGTACCACATCCGGACGTTGTGCGGCGGTTTGTTTTATCTTCTAACCACCTGCCATTGCCGCGAAACAACCAGACTTACCCCTACCGGCCTCACCCCCAACCCCTCTCCAAGGGGAGAGGGGATGATATGCCTTGCGAATTTAACCCTTGCTGGCGACCGATCGCTCAGCCTGAAACTTCTGAACCCATCAACTGACGAACTTGGTCACTCGCCAGCTTGCCAACTCAAAAAATCATCAACCAAAAAACTCATCAACTTAAAAACGCATCAACTCAAAAACTCACCAACTCAAAAACTCACCAACTTATACATTCACCACCTCCAAACTCAACTAAAAATCGTATCTTTGCAAGACAAAACAACCTAACAACAAACCTTCACAACATGAAGAAAATTTTCTTTTGGGCGGCACTGGCTGCCCTCAGCTTGCAAGCACAAGCCCAAACAGCAATGCAAAGCAAGCCAAAACGTTCTGCAACAAAGGGCAAAATAAAAGGTATCGCAAAACAAACTGTACCCGCCAGCCGCATCGCGGCACAGCCTACATTCACCGAATGGCACGACTTGCAGGTGAACACCCTGAACCGCATGCCCATGCACACCAACTTCTTCCCCTTTAAAAACGATGAGGAGGCGAAGATGGGCGACCCAAAACGCTCGGAAAACTACTTGTCGTTGCATGGCGATTGGAAATTTAATTGGGTGGAAAATGCCGACCAACGTCCCACCCGCTTTTACGAAACCGACTTTAACGACACGGCGTGGGGAACCATGCCCGTGCCTGGCATCTGGGAATTGCACGGCTATGGCGACCCCGTTTACCTGAACGTGGGCTTTGCGTGGCGTGGACATTTCAAAAACAACCCGCCACAAGTGCCGGTGAAAGACAACCACGTGGGCAGCTATCGCCGCACCATCACGCTGCCCGCCGCATGGAAAGGTAAACAAGTTATCGCTCATTTCGGCTCGGTAACGTCTAACATCTACCTTTGGGTTAACGGCCACTTCGTGGGCTATTCCGAAGATAGTAAGGTGGCACCAGAGTTCGACCTTACTCCATATTTAAAAGAAGGAGATAACCTCATCGCCTTCCAATGTTTCCGTTGGTGCGACGGCTCGTACTGCGAAGACCAAGACTTCTGGCGACTTTCGGGCTTGGCACGAGATACATATCTCTATGCGCGCGATAAGAAAATATACTTGGAAGACCTACGCATCACGCCCGACTTGACCGACAACTACACCAATGGCATACTAACCATTGATGGAAAGACACAGAAATACACTGAACTTTTTCATGAATTGCTGGATGCCGAGGGCAAAATTGTTGCCAGCACCCACGCAACGAATGGTAAAGCACAACTGAAAGTACCCAACGTGCACAAGTGGACAGCCGAAACACCTTATCTCTACACGCTGAGAACAACCGTTGTAGACATGCGCGCAACGAAAAACATACAGCCCAAGAAGGTAGAGGAGCACAGATATGTGGCCGTAACCAACCAGAAGGTGGGTTTCAGAAAGGTTGAGATACGCAACGCGCAGCTGTTGGTTAACGGTCAGCCCGTGCTTATCAAGGGAGCCGACCGCCACGAGATAGACCCCGATGGCGGCTACGTGATGAGCCGCGAACGTATGGTGCAAGACATCCGCATAATGAAACAACTCAACATCAATGCCGTGCGCACGAGCCATTATCCCAACGACCCGATGTGGTACGACCTGTGCGACGAGTACGGCATTTACGTTGTGGCCGAGGCAAACCAAGAGTCGCATGGCTTTCAATATGGCGACGACGCCCCCTCTAAAAAGCCCATGTTTGCCTTGCAGATATTGCAACGCAACCAAAACAACGTGCAAACTTACTTCAACCACCCATCAATCATCACGTGGAGTCTGGGCAACGAAACGGCCGACGGGCCGAACTTCGCCGCCGCATACAAGTGGATTAAGGGCTACGACCCAAGCAGACCCGTGCAATGGGAACGCGGTGGCGTAGACGGTCCCAGCACCGACATCGCCTGTCCCATGTATCGCACACACCAATGGTGCGAAGATTACGCGCGCGACGACAGCAAAACGCGCCCCCTGATACAATGCGAATACAACCATACGATGGGTAATAGCTCTGGCGGATTTAAGGAATACTGGGACTTGGTGCGCAAATATCCCAAGTTCCAAGGCGGATTTATCTGGGACTTTGTTGACCAAGGACTTCGCGCAAAAGACAAAAACGGCATGGAGATATATAAATATGGTGGCGACTACAACGACTACGACCCATCCGACAACAACTTTAACTGCAACGGAATTGTTAGTCCCGACCGCGTACCTAACCCGCATGCCTACGAAATTGCTTACTGGCACCAGAACATTTGGGCCGAACCCGTTGACCTGAAAGCTGGAAAGATAAGCGTGTACAACGAGAACTTCTTCCGCAATTTGGATAATTACAAGCTGGTTTGGACGGTGCTTAAAAATGGTAAGGCCGTGCAAACGGGCGAGGTGGAGCAGCTAGATGTTCAGCCACAACAGCGTTGCGAGATTGCCCTGCCCATCAAAACAGATAGCCTTTGTCCCCATGCAGAGCTGATGCTGAACGTAGACTTCGTGCTGAAAACGGCCGAACCGCTGCTCGATGCAGGCACACGCGTGGCCTACAACCAGTTTGAGATGCAGCAAGGCACTTGTTTCCGTAAGATGCCAAAGGCACCCGCGGTTGACAAAGACACGCGCCTGAACCTCCGAAATAAGTCTGGCGAGAGCCAAGTCGTGGTTTCCAACAATCATTTCACAGTGGCTTTCAACCGCGTTTCGGGTCTTCTTGCCACCTACAATGTGGATGGGAAACCGATTCTAGGCCAAGGCGGAACGCTCAAACCCAACTTCTGGCGCGCCGTTACGGATAACGACATGGGTGCAGGTGTGCAAAAGCACAATCGTGTTTGGCGCGAACCCAAGCTGCAACTTGTGGCCATCAATGCTGCACTCGACAAGAAAGACAACAAGGCGGATGTGCATGTAGAGTATGATATGCCCGAAGTGGGCGCGCAACTTACGCTTACTTACAGCGTTATGGGCGACGGCTCAATGCGCGTTACCCAGCAGATGACGCCCAAAACAGCCGACGAGCGGCCGTTCCTTCTTCGTTATGGCATGGTGATGCAGTTGCCTTACGACATGCAGGTGAGCGAGTTTTACGGCCGCGGCCCTATCGAGAACTACGCCGACCGCAAACTTTCGCAAAACGTTGGCATTTATAAACAAACGGCCGACGAGCAATTTTATCCCTATATCCGTCCGCAAGAAACGGGCACGAAGAGCGACATACGCTGGTGGAAACAAACAAACGACAATGGTTTTGGTTTCCGTATCGTGTCGCCAGAGCTGTTCTCGGCCAGCGCTTTGCACTATTCCATCGCCGATTTAGACGAGGGATTGGAGAAGGCGCAACGCCATTCGCCACAAGTTCCAAAGTCTAAATACACCGAGCTTTGCATAGATTTGGGTCAAACGGGCGTGGGTGGTGTCAACAGTTGGAGCGAAGAGGCCATCGCCCTGCCGCCTTATCGCCTGCCTTATAAGCAATACACGTTTACGTTTACGCTTGTTCCGCAGAAGTAACTGCACAGCGAAGGGGCTGAAAGGCTGGCTTGGGCTGATGGTTATGGCCCATCTAGGATGCCTAGAAAAGTAAAGAGATTGCCCAAAAGCCATTATTCCTAGTTATCCTAATCATCCTAGAACACCTAGGATGCCCAGGATAACTAGAATAACTAAGATGCCTAGGATTGCCTAGAACACCTAGAAAAAAGAAGATAGCTAGGATAACTAGAATAACTAGGACACCTAGGATGCCTAGAGCACCTAGAATAACTAGAACACCTAGAATAACTAGAACACCTAGAATAACTAGAAAACGCAAGTTTCCCAATAAAAAGACGAGGGTGTGCCAACCTTGGCACACCCTCATATTATATAGTGGAAAGCAACCCTTTAACGACATTTACCCTTCGCAATGCGGCCTTGCATCATGCGTTTCGTCGTTCGTTGCCCTTAATTGACAGCCCGCCCCCGTTCCGTTTCAGTAAGCCCATACCTTCGCGGAGTTTAATCGGGGGCGGCGTAGGCTTTTGTATTATCTATGGTATCTAACTATTATCTTATTCTGATGTTGCAAAGTTACGCTTTATTTTACTTTAAACAAAGAGATTTTGATATTTTTTTTGATGTTTGATGAAAATAGTAAGCGCACTGGTTGGTTTGCCACGTTACGAAACGAAGAGTTTAACCGACATCCACCAGCTAAAAAACGGCCGCTTGCCCCAGCCACAAAGCACCTGCAAACATCTAAAACACGCCCTTGCCAAGCCAAAAATATCGCCTAATCATCCACACAGGCCAACCCCCACTTCGCACCCAAACGCAGCCCATGTCAAACCACGCGTTATATAATATGCGTTAAAACGCTAAACAACTAAAACCTACGCAAATAGCTACAAATATCCGAACACACATCCCCCACCAACAACCAATATTGCGAAACAACAATGCACGCCCGCCCTTCAAGCGATAAAATTTTGCTAATTAAATACGAAAAATATGCGGAAGTTGGTAAAAATAGCTTATCTTTGCTGCAAAATAAACACCACCTCTTTCGAGGTCTTACCATTAACAAAAACAAATAAACTATCCTATGCGTTTTAGAAATTTGCTCGCGCTTGCTCTTCTCGCCCTTGGTGGCACCATTCAGGCGCAATCGCAGATGCCCCCGATTCCGCGCGACCCTGCTGTTCGCATCGGCAAACTCGACAATGGGCTTACCTATTACATTCGTTACAACAACTGGCCAGAAAAGAGAGCCAACTTCTACATCGCCCAAAAGGTGGGTTCGCTGCAAGAAGAAGAAAGCCAACGCGGCCTTGCTCACTTTCTCGAACACATGTGTTTCAACGGCACAGAGCACTTCCCCGGCGATGCCTTGCTACGTTATTGCGAAAGCTTGGGCGTGAAATTCGGAGCCGACCTCAACGCCTACACGGCCATCGACGAAACGGTTTACAACATCGACAACGTGCCTACCACGCGCCAAAGCGCGCTAGACTCGTGCCTGCTTATCCTTCGCGACTGGGCTGGTAGCCTTGCACTCGACCCCAAAGAGATTGACCAAGAGCGCGGAGTGATACACGAAGAGTGGCGTTTGCGCACAAGTGCCAGCAGCCGAATGTTCGAACGCAACCTGCCTAAGCTCTATCCTGGCTCGAAATATGGCTTGCGCTACCCCATCGGACTGATGAGTGTGGTAGACAACTTTAAATATAAGGAACTGCGCGACTACTACGAAAAGTGGTATCACCCCTCAAACCAGGGTATCATCGTTGTGGGCGACGTGGACGTAGACCACGTTGAGGCCGAGATTAAAAAGCTTTTCGGCCCTATGAAGAACCCCGCAAACCCCGCGCCCGTAGTAACCGAGAATGTTCCCGACAACAATACGCCCATCGTTATCATCGACAAAGACAAGGAACAAACCAGCTCTGTTGTGCAAATGATGATGAAACGCGAGGCAACACCCGACTCGGTGAAGGGCGAAGTAGACTATATGGTGTACGAATACGTAAAAGGCGTGGGCATCGGTCTGCTTAACGACCGCCTGGCAGAGGCCGCCCTCAAGCCCGATTGCCCCTTCGTAGGCGCCAGTGCCAGCGTAGAAAACTACATCTTTGCAAAAACCAAGGAGGCCTTCTCTATCGCCGTGTCGCCCAAAACCACAGAGCTAACGGCCGATGCACTGCGCGCAGCCTACATCGAGGCCTTGCGCGCCGCACAATTTGGCTTTACCAAAACCGAGTACGACCGCTCAAAGTCGTCTACCCTCAGTTCGCTCGACCGCATGTATAGCAACCGCGAGAAACGTTTCACCTCGCAATTCGCCAACAGCTACAAAGAAAATTTCTTGGATAACGAACCCATTCCGCCCATCGAATACTACTACGAAACGATGAAACAGGTGGTGCCCAACATCCCATTGGAGTTTGTTAACCAGGTGTTTGCCGACCTTGTGTCGAAAACCGACACCAACTTGGTCATCGTTAGCTTCAACCCAGAGAAGGAAGGACTGACCTATCCCACCGAATCGGGCCTCATCGCCGCCGTTGACCAAGCACGCACCGCCAAACTAACGCCCTATGTAGACAACGTGAAGAACGAGCCGCTCATCACCAAATTGCCCAAACCCGGCAAGGTTGTCAGCCAAAAACGCGGTCCTAAGTTCGGCTATACCGAGTTGAAACTCTCTAACGGCGTAACCGTTTTGTTGAAGAAAACCGACTATAAGAAAGACGAAGTGCGCCTTTCTGGTAGCGGCGGAGCGGGCAGTTCGAGCTATGGTGCGGCCGACTTTGTTAACCTCAACGTCTTCAACAGTGCCCTCGAAGTAAGCGGATTGGCCAACTTCTCGAACACCGAGCTGAGCAAAGCCCTCGCTGGAAAGAACGCATCGGCAAGCCTTTCGATGAGCGAAAAGCGCATGCGTGTTGGTGCAAACGCTACACCTAAGGACATTGAAACGATGTTCCAGCTGGTTTACCTGCACTTCACCAAGATTAATAAAGACCAAGAGGCATTCAACAACCTGATGGAAAGCTTGAAAGTGAGCCTGCAAAACCGTGCCATATCGCCCGACCAAGCATTCAGCGACTCGCTCAGCGCAACCATCTACGGACACAATCCGCGCGTGAAACCCCTCGAGTTGGCCGACCTTCCCAAGGTTAACTACGACCGAATACTGCACATGGCAGCCGAACGCACGGCCAACGCCAACGGTTGGCGTTTCATCATCATCGGCAATTACGACGAGGCAACCATTCGTCCGCTCATCGAACGCTATCTAGGTTCGCTGCCCGCTAAGGGTGCCAACCCCAACAGTAAGAAGGTAACCTTCTTCAAAAAAGGCGTAACCAACAACGATTTTACACGCAAGATGGAAACGCCGAAGGCCGATGCCAACATGGTTTGGTTTAGCGAAGACATCCCCTACACCACAGAGAATGCCATCAAGGCCAGCATTGCCGGCCAAATCCTCAGCATGGTTTACCTCAAAAAGATACGCGAGGATGCCAGTGCAGCCTACACTTGCGGCGCCGCAGGCTCGGCAAGCATCGACGACAAGGACCACAATGTAACCCTCTTTGCTTACTGTCCCATGAAACCAGAGAAGGCCGACCTGGCTTTGCAAATCATGCGCGACGAGGTTACCAACCTTTCTAAGCAGTGCGACCCCTCAATGCTGGCCAAAGTGAAAGAGTACATGGTGAAGGAAGCCGACAACGAGGCGAAGACCAACGGCTATTGGGCCGGCGTTATCAGCACGTGGTATCGCTACGGCATCGACTTGCATACCGATTACAAAGCACTTGTGGCTAAGCAAACGCCCGAGAGCATTAGCAACTTCGTTAAAGAAATTCTGAAAGCAGGCAACCGCATCCAGGTTACGATGATGCCAGCAGAAGAAAAGAAGTAAATACATAAAGCGTTTGGTGGAAGGGCCGACACACAGGCCCACTATTCCACCATCCATCCTAACAAACAACAGGTAGGGACGGGTCTGTTTACAAGACCTTCCCTACCTGTTTTGGGTTTATGGGATTTATTAGTTGACGGGTTGACGGGTTGACAAGTTGACAAGGGGACAAGAGAACGGAGTTGACGAGTTAACAAGTTTACAAGTTAACAAGGGAAAGGAGTGAACAAGATGACGAGGGAACAAGGGAATGGAGTTAACGAGGGGACAGGTGGGCAAGTTAACGAGGGGACAAGAGGACGGAGTTGACGAGGGGACAAGTTGATGAGGGGACAAGTTAACAAGAGGACGAGGGGACAAGTTGACAAGAGGAAGGAGTGAACAAGATGACGAGGGAACAAGGGAACGGAGTTGACGGGGTGACGAGTGGACAAGTTAACAAGGGGACGAGTGGATGAGTTGACGAGAGGATAGTTAACAAACGAACAAGTTTACCAGTTTATAAGTTAACGAGTAGATGTGGCCGTGTTGACTTTTAATATAAGCCCTGCAACGGTTCGCCTTGGCTATTGTAAGCGTACATGCTTTTCGTGCCATTGCCTATACCGCGTACATGCCACAAACATTCTGTCTAATTTTCAGCAAGAATATTAACATTATGGCTGCGATTTTTTCCACCAATCGCCCACCTTGCCGCAAAAAATCGATCTCGCGAAGGTTTGTTTTGTACAAAAAGGGGGTAGACTGTGAATGCGGCAAGATGAATATTTATTTAACCAAAACGCCATTTGCACCATATTTTGGGCCATTTGCAGCAAAATACAGTGCAATTTGGTGCTAAACGCAGTGCAATATGCCGCTAAACGCACTGCGTTTTGGTGCTAAATGCAGTGCGTTTTGGTGCTAAACGCAAGCTAATATGGTGCAAAATGCAGTAGTTTTTACCGCTAAACGCAAGGCGAAAAGCATAATCATCCAGTGCAATTGTATAAACAAAACCCTTTCGAACGATAAAACACACGGCTGAAAAGGGCAAAACGGCCATTAAAAAATGGGATTTTAGGGTCTAAAAGGGGGTTATTGGGCTCGAAAAAATACGAGCAAGCAACCAAACTAGAAAGGCAAAATGGTGCAAAATGCAGGTTTTGTTCTTAAAAACAGACAAGTAGAAGGACGTGAAAAGCTAGAAATGGTGGCTTTTTACCCACTTTTTAACCTGCATTTTCGCTAGAACGGGTCGAGACAAAGAAGGGATTTGTAAAACAAAAGAAACGATTTAAGTTTTTAAGTTGGTACGTTTTTGAGTTGATAATGTGAGCTGGTGAGTTTTTAGTTGGTAAGTTTGTGAGTTGGTAATGTGAGTTGGTGAGTTTTTGAGTTGGCAAGTTAACGAGTGGACAAGTTCATCTGTTGATAGACAGACAAGTTAACAAGCTAAGCGATTAGTCACCAGCAAGTGTTAACTTCACAAAGCATATTACTCCCCTCTCCCCTTGGAGAGGGGCTGGGGGTGGGCTGAGAGGGGTTGGGGGTGAGGCCAGTTGGGGAGCCTTCCTCCACTTTCCTTCCTATAAATACCTATAAATAGGTATTGTCCAATTCATTATAAACACCTAACTTTGCAGATTGCATAGTGTGTTTTGCACTTAACAGGACAAGAAAAAGACAAAAAGATATGAAGTTTCCCACACGAATTCTATGGGGAGGAATACGTGTTATGGTTTTGTTCATCACCTTGGCGTGCGTGTGTAACCAGTTTGCACACGCCCAATCCACAGACGAGAACATCTCATTGACCATTACCGACCGCAATGGGCAGGCCTTACCCTACGCCACTGTTATCGTAGAGAGTGCCGGCCTTACCTATACTGCCGATGCACAAGGCCGAATTCGACTTAAACCAACACTCTTTACCACCAAAGGAACGCGCCTAACAGTGTCGTATCTGGGCAAAGCAACGCGCCAGTTAACCATTACGCACGATGCCGCGGCAAAAGGAAAGAAGATAAACATCGCACTAGACGACAACAACCTTTACCTGAAAGACGTGCAGGTGAACGCCACACGCGCACCCAGACACAGCAACTCGTCGATGCTCATTCAGCGAAACACCATCGACAACATACAGGCTTACAGCTTGGCAGACATCGTTCAGGCACTGCCAGGTAAGGCCATTCTCAACACCGACATGCACAATGCCAGTTTCTTAACCTTGCGTTCGGCCCTGCAAGGCGACTTGCAAAATCCGCTCGATGCCTATTCGCGCAACAAGCTTAACGACTATGTGCGCAACGCTGCCTTTGGCATTGCCTACGTGGTAGACGGTACGCCCCTCTCGAACAACACCAACATGCAGCTAGACAGCTACGGAAAATGGGGCGGCATAAAGATGTTCGACCGCCGTTTTAACACCGACAACAACGAGAATGTGGGCAGCGGAAACGATTTGCGCCTTATTCCCGCCTCGTCGATAGAGAGCGTTGAGGTGATTTCGGGCGTGGCACCAGCCAAGTATGGCGACCTAAGCAGCGGTGCCGTTATCATCAATCGCCGCGCCGGACTTACCCCTTTCTATGGTAGTGTGAAGGTGCAATACGATATTTTCAACGCCTCGCTGGGCAAAGGTTTCGCCCTTGGCGAGCGTTGGGGCATGCTTAACCTCAACATAGACTATCTGCACAGCACCCGAGACAGGCGCGACATGCTGAAAACAAACGCCAACATCGCCCTCAACGCCACGTGGACACACACCATTAGCCGAGCCTTGGCATGGGAAAACACCCTCGCGGTAGACTTCTCCAAAAACGTTGACGGACTGAAAAGCGACCCCGACGCCACGCTTAACCGCACCCGAACCGACCGCCAGAACCTGCGTTTGGCCCTGCGTGGCGCGCTTTCGCCACAGCAAAACGCACTTATCGACGGTATCGACTATAACTTTTCGCTCTCTCTGTCGCACCAATACGACATGCACGAAGAGTTTATTGCCAACAACAGACTGAACCTTATCACCGATGCTTACACCAACGGCGTGCACGAAACCGATGTTGCGCCACCCTATTACACGGCCCTTTTGGAGATAGACGGCAAGCCCTTGGCCCTCTCGGCCAACGTAGAGGCACGCCGAACGCTAAGGTGGAGCCGCGCCACACACACGCTTAGCTTGGGCATTTTCGCCCGACACGAGGCCAATCATGGGCGTGGAAAGATTTTCAACGCCGAAACTCCGTTCTACGATGGCGGACAAGGAGGGCGCGGCGACCGCTCTTATCAATATCGAAACCGTATTAACCTGAACCAATACGGCTTGTACGTGCAAGACAAGTTGGTGCTGCCCACGGCTCACGGCACACTAAACGCAACGGCCGGCCTACGTCTTGAATACCAAAACCAACGCTTTGCGGCCTCTCCACGCATCAACATGATGTGGGCGTTAGACAATGGATTGAGCTTTAATGCGGCCTACGGCATCAGTTATAAGATACCCGCCACGGCTTTTTTATATCCCGAAAACGTGTATTTCGACCGCCTGGTGTACAGCAATTACAGCAACAACGCCAACGAGCGGCTCTTTATGTACAAGACCAAAGTGGTTAATCCCACCAATCCCAACTTACTTTCGCCCTACACACACAGCTTTGAAGTGGGCACAGCTTATGCCAATAGCAACTTCAATACCTCGTTAACGGGTTATCTTAAGATAGACTTGCGCGGCATTAGTTCGGAGGCTGTGCTCGATACGATGTGGGTTCAGCGTTACGAAACCGTGTCGCAACCGCCCAACCAACGGCCCATTTATGCGCCAAAAGGCAACCCCGAACTCATCATCGACTATTACTACACGCCCTGCAACCTGCTTTACAGTCGCGATGCAGGCGTAGAATGGATTGGCAACCTGCGCAACATCAAGCCCTTGGGCCTAGGCGTTAACTTCTCGGTGGTTTACAATTACAGCCTTTACCACCATCAAGGCGAACGTATGGGCACGTCTATCGACCTCGACAAAGAGGCCGTTTCGGGCATCTACGCCCCCACAAAGAACAGCTCGCACGAGCTTATCTCCACCCTAAGTCTCACCAAACAGATACCCACCCTTGGCTTGATATTCAACTTGCGCCTGCAAAACTTCTGGTTCAGGCACTTCAACCGCCACGGGTTCGACATCTATCCCATCGGTTACGTCGACCGAAACTTCCGTCGTGTGTACCTCGACGAGCAGCAACGAAAGGACATCCGCTGGACTTATCTGCGACTAAAAGACAACGAACCCGTAAACATTTCGCAGCCAATCATCATCCCCAACTGTCATCTTCGCGTGTCTAAGGAGATTGGCAAGCAGCTGCGCCTGTCGTGCTATATAAATAATGTGTTCAATTATCGTCCTTGGATAGAACGCCAAGGCGACCGAATATACTTTAACCAGCCGCCAACGGTGAGCATGGATGTTAGCTACAAGTTCTAAATGGCCTTGCTTTCTGCTTACCACAAGCAATATAAACAACATTAAATTCACAAAAAAATGAAAGAGAAAAGACGTTGGGGCAACCGCACAGCCCTATTCCTAACAATGGCCATAGCCGCACTGTTCGCCGCTTGCAGCGAGAGCGACGCACCCGAAGTGTCGAACGCATCGGTGAAAGTAAGCGTTAAAATCGACAAGACTTTCGAGAAAGCCAAAGCCCAAAAGGTTGCAATTACCTTGCGCAACACCAACACGGGGAAAGAAACAGCTTACGAAACCACCCTCAACGGCACGGTGGAGTTGCCCAATCTGCCCGTAGACATGTACGACATCATGGCAACCTACACCCTTCCCGCCAAAGAATACACCGAGATTACAGGCGAAAAGAGCAACGAAGATGTGCTTTTCTCGGCCGCAGCAACGGGCATACAGCTCCAACCCAGCAAGCAAACGTCCGTTAATTTGGAGCTAACCACATCCACAACCGATGATTTCGTTCTCAAAACCCTCTATTATGCTGGGTCGGACAACAAGAAAGCGGCAGGCGAACACGATTGCTTTGTCGAGATTTATAACAACACCTCGCGCACCCTTTACGCTGATAGCCTTTGCTTCGCACTCACAACAATGAACAGGTATGGCTATCTCTCTGACGGCAATTGGCATAGACTTGCAACTCCCAAAAAGTTCTATTTCACCTCGAAAGGCACTTACGACTGGAGCAAATCAGAAGGTATGGCCGATGCTGCAAATGCCAACGACAAGTACGTTTACGGCGACATCGTACTCATGGTGCCGGGCTCGGGCAAGGACTATCCCATCAAACCGGGCGAAAGTTTCATCATCGCACCCTTCGCCCAGAACTATAAACAACCTTTTACAAAAGAGAATGGGAAACAAGTAACCCCCGAATGGCCCGACTCTACGCTCGACCTGAGCAAGGCAGAGTTTGACGTGGTGTATCCCCACAACGAGGAATTGGATAACAAGGACGCGGCAAATATGGTGATTATAGAAAAAGGAAACCATAGGTTTATGCGTTTTTCGCGCAATGGCAAAGAGGGATACGTCATCTTCCGCCATCCTTCGCCCAGCAAATTGCCCAGGTATCTCCGCCCGTATAGAGACTTAAAGAACTCTGATGGAACTGTTTTCATGCAGATACCCATCAATTGCATCATCGATGCCGTTGAGGTTATCAACCCCAATGCCGATGGTTACGTGTCGCCAAAGGCTTTCCCAAAGCAACTAGATGCCAGCTATGCCTACTCAAAGCCCGATTATAGTTTCCGTTGCATCTCGCGTAAGGTGAGCCGAGTGAATGAAGGTCGCCGCATATTGCAAGACCTCAACAACTCTGCTCTCGACTTTGTTCAGATGATTCCAAACCCAAAGGCGTTTGCCCCAAGCAAGTAACGCCCCATTATAAGCTTCTCCGCTTGCCTGCATAGCAAAAGCAGGCAGGCGGAGAATTGCCTATACCGATATTCCCAAATCAACAACATGCACGCACGTTTATTCGTATCTAGCCTCTTGTTCGGGCTTTTCTACATCGCCTCCGCTCAAGATTCGCTCACGCGCTTTGCCGTTCCCACCCCCCAAGAGTGGCGGCAACACCACCAAATCATGGCCTCACCCCTGGGCATTTACTTGCTACCGGCGCACAGCTATGGTTATACCTCGGCGACTTTCACCCACGAACGAGGCCCTTTAATGCGCCTGCAAACACCCGAAAAAGATACGAATTTGCGACTTTCGTCTATGGGAGCGTACGCGTCTAGCCGCTGGCGACTATACGGCGAGTTTGCTTACGACCGACAATTTGCCGATAGTGTGGGTTGGCTGCTTAGCGAAACGCCACGCCTGGGCATGCCCTACTACTTTGCATCGCCACGCAAAGGCAACTGGCTAAACGAGACCTACCAACTTAAAGGCGCAGCCAATTACCGCCTTTCGCACCTGTTCGACCTTGGTGCAGCCCTACAAATAAGGTATCATAAGGGCGCACGCAGCAACGATCCACGCCCCTCTACCGAGAGTTTTTACTCGCGTTATCACCTCAATATAGGCCTAAACCTCGCCCCCGTGCATATCTCTATGGCAGCAGGAATGGTCTACGGAACCAGCGACAACAACCTGATCTACGTGAACGAGAACAACGACCGCATCGACCGATTGGACTTTATGGCCTACGAACTGATGGGATTTGGCATGCACCGAAAGACGGGTAAGCTGCAAAACCGCGAGATGCAAGCCAACACCTACGGGCACGAACTGTCGCTACAAGCCAGCTTTACCCGAAACGAAACGACGCTTTGGGCGCGCGCCAGCTATCTGGCCCAACGCGACAGCATACGTCGTAGCCGAACAAAAAACGTGTCGGCCAACCTCCTTTCCACCTATAACCTCCGTCAGACGCGCATTCTTGCGGGGTTAATTCATCCCCTTTCGCCCGCTCTTCGCCTGCAAACCACAGCCCACGCACACTTTACCAAGGGGTGGGATAGGCTAGACAACATCCTTGGCGGACAGAAAAACTACGTGTATAGCCATCGCGACATCGGCGTGAACGCCTTGCTCTACCATCGCTTTACCTCGCAGCGGCTCGACCTATTTGCACTCGATGCCACCGCCGAACACGAGAAACGACAAGACGGAGCCACGCAACACACCCTCGTTCGCGATGCCTTTCATCTCGCTGCAGCCTATCGTTCGCAACGTCCCTTGCCTCGAAACTTCGCCTTTTTCTATGGTGCAAGCCAAGCGTTCACCCTGCCCAAGGCCTCGTTAAGCTACCCTTCAACGCAAGAAACGGTGTTCTCTACCCAACTAGCACTTCCCCTGCAACGTTTCTACGCCACGTCTACGGCCAGCACACGCATAGCGTTGGGCACGGCAAAGCGTTTCGCCCACTATCAGCTAACGCTCTCATTGGCCTACCAATTGGGCTATGTGCTTAAAGCCCAACCCACCATTCACGGCACGCGCCATAATTTTGAGGCCGCCCTTGGCTTGGCTTTCTAATGGGCCACAGTCCTATATCCAACAGCGACAACACCCTTTTGCGGAAATGAAAAAATACCTCTTTATCCTTGCTCTCGCCCTGTTTGCCCTTTCGGCAAACGCCAAACGCACACAGGCAACACTGTCCACCGACCCCAACCTGCATGTGGGCAAGTTGCCGAATGGCCTTACCTATTATATACTTCGCAACAGCACACCCCCCAATCGCACCAATTTCTACCTCGCCCAATGCGTTGGCTCGCTGCAAGAGAGCGACAACCAACGCGGCTTGGCTCACTTCTTAGAGCACCTTTGCTTTAACGGCACGCGCCATTTCCCATCCAATACGCTCGCGGCTTACCTCGAAACGCTTGGCCTAAAATTCGGTCAAAACATCAACGCCTATACCGGAATGGAGCGCACCGTCTATCATCTCAACAACGTTCCCACAGCGCGCGCCTCGGCCTTAGACAGTTGTCTGCTTGCACTTCGCGACTGGGCATGCGACATTTCGTTTTCTCTCGAAGAGATAAATAAGGAACGTGGCGTGATTAACGAAGAGTGGCGACAACGCAATTCGGCCACGGCACGTATGATACAACGCAATCTCCCGCACCTTTACCCCAACAGTTTGTACGCTCGTCGCGCCCCAATTGGCTTGATGGAAGTGATAGATACCGTTGGCCCTTCCACCCTTCGGCAGTATTATCACCGCTGGTATCATCCCCAAAACCAAGCAATTATCGTGGTGGGCGATGTGGATGTGGCACGCACGGCCAAACGTATCGAGGCACTTTTCGCCCCCATACGCCCCACCAAGGCCGCGCGCCGACCCGCCATTGTGCCCGTTGCCGACAACGCCAAGCCCATCGTCGTGGTGGATAGCGACCCCGAACAGCGCACCACGCTTGTGCAAGTGTTCTGCAAAATGCCGCCCATAACGCCTGCTTTCAAAGCCTCAAGCACTTATCAACGCCTCTTAGTGCGCCGCTCTTTGATGATGTCGATGTTGCGCATGCGCCTTGCCGAGCAGGTGGTTAAGCTCCAATGCCCCTTCACGCAGGCCGTGGTGGGCTATGGCGTATATCTCTATGCCTCCTCAAAATACGCCTTCCAAGTAACCATTATGGCCAAAGAGGGACAGGCACAGGCTGCCACACAAACCGTGATGACCGAATTATGGCGTGCTGCCAAGCATGGGTTTACACCTGCCGAACTGGCTCGTGCCAAGGCCGAAGAGCGCAATATCATCGAACGGCAGTATGCTGCACGCAACGAAGTGGGCAATAATTACTTGGGCAACCAATTGGTGGAGCACGCCCTAAGTGGCGAACCCATGCCTTCGCCCGACGTTCTTCGGCAGTTGCGAACAAGCATAGTCGATGCCATTACGCCTACCGACGTGCAACAATGGCTGCGCAAGATGCTCCCCACTAGCGGTAGGAACCTCGTTGTTTTAAGCCTAAACCCACAACGCGAGGGTGCAACCCAGCCCACCCAAGAGAGCCTTTTGCAGGCCGTTTTGCAGCCCGCCACGGCCAACCTTGCACCATATAAAGACGATACCCCCAACCAACCGCTGCTCCCCGTATTGCCCAAGGCAGGCCACATCGTTAGCCAACGTCAAGAATCCGCTTTGGGTATCGAGCGCATAGAGCTATCTAACGGGGTGACGGTGCTGCTCAAACCCACCTCTACGAGCAAAGACGAACTGCTGATGACGGCCTTCGCGCCCGGCGGTTCGTCGCGTTTGGAACAGGCCGACTTCGCCAATGCGCGCTTCTTCAACCGCATTGTGGGTAGTAGCGGACTAGGCAATTTCTCATCACAACAGCTCACCAAGGTGCTAACGGGGCAAACGGCCAACGTCAATCTCTCGCTCGACACCTATTGGCTAAGCCTCAACGGCAGTGCCTCTACACGCGATGCCGAGTGCCTTTTGCAGCAAACTTACCTTTATTTCACCGCCTTGCGCCCCGACCAAGAGGCCTTTGCCAACATCATGACCAACAGTAGGGCGCGCCTTAGCCAAGTGTCAGGCCTGCCCGAAATGGCCCTTAGCGATTCGTTAACGGCCACCTTGCACGCCCACAACCCACGTTTCGCCCACAACACGTTGGCCGATCTCGACCATGTAGACCCCAATCGCATTCTCACCTTGGCGCGCCAAGGCATGGCCAATGCTGCAAACTTCACCTTTGTTTTCGTTGGCAACTTCCAACGCGACAGTCTTCTCGCCCTCGTTTGCCGTTACATCGCCTCGTTGCCTGCCAGCAAACCTCTGCTCGTTTCAGGTCAACCCGCCCCCATCAACCACCCTTCGCCCCACCATCAGGCAGCGCAAGACTCCACCACGCCCACCACTACCGCCGCTCCAAACAGCGAAACATCCCTCGTTGGCGCACTGCGCAGTGTGCAAACCTATGCCCCCGGCATCACACGCAACCACTTCCGACATGCCATGACCACGCCAAAAGCCAACGCCTACATCGTGTGGTGGGCCAAAGGTACGCCCTATACGTTGGCCAATATCGTGATGGCCGAGGCGGTGGGTCAGCTGCTTGGCATGCGTTACACGCAGCGAATACGCGAAGAAATGGGCGCGGCTTACTCCACCGATGCCTCTTGCACCCTCGCCGCCGATGTGAACACCACCTACTTAAAGCTATATGGCATCTGCCCAATGAAACCAGAATTGGTTGATAGCACCCTCAAAGCGATGCGCGCCGAGGCCGAAAACATGACTCGTAACATCGACCCCACGCTCCTCGAAAACGTGAAACGCCACCTCGCCAAACGCTTTGAAGAACGCACAAAGCAAAACAGCACGTGGCTACGAGCCGTGCAAACATGGGCACAACAGGGCATCGACATCCATACCAACTACCTTGCCGAACTGCAAAACATCACGCCCCAACGTCTGCAACAGTTCGTTGCACAACAATTAATGGCACAAGGGAACAGGGTTGAAGTGGTGATGATGCCGGAGTAATATAAAAAAAGGGCCGCAACCACAAGTTCTCGGCCTCACCCCCAACCCTACCGGCCTCACCCCCCAACCCCTCTCCAAGGGGAGAGGGGAGTATATGCGTTGTGAGTTTCTAAGTTTGGATGTTTGGTATATCCCATCAACAAGGAGTACAAAATAGTGATAACACATCTTTCCATTTAAAAATGGTGCACCGTTTGCCTTTTAATGTTGCAGAAGATACTAGTAAATGGATTGTAGTAGGAAAGCCTAAATCGTGCTGTTCTGCACACAAACCCCTCTATATTTAATGAGGAAAGGTCTGATTAGTAATGTTTTGTCGAAGAAACAAATCTGAACTTTGTCTGTTTTTCTCAGTGTTAACTTCCCACCAGGAAAGCCAATTGCAGTTTCTTTGTGGTTATATGGCCATACTCTAATGGCCTTAAACTTGAACTTTCCAGCCTTTTTAAGGTACGCCAACACAAGTGGGAACGTTACTTTTGCGAGTTTCCTTTTTTCTTTAATGAGCTTAGCACATTGCTCAAATTCGTCAAATGCTTTTAAGTCGCCCACTAAATCATACAACAAGTCCGAATGTTGGTCGTATTGTGTATGGCAAACAATGTAGCCTTTTGCAGGGTAAGCATGCTCGCCCCACCACATGGCGTCCTCCATTCTCGTGTCCCAAAAGTAGTATCCTTCACCAAGCCACGGTTCTTTAACCCCTTCCTTTAAGTTCCCAAGCTGGTCGCGCATAGTGCAAAAGAAAGGTCCGTGTTCTTCAATGTCCTTGTCGTTGCACCTGTTTTCAAGTGTTTGGTATATGTCCGTAAGTTTCATTCATCAACTTAATCAGAAACTTTTGTGTTGTTTTTCAAATCATCGGTAAGCCCAATAAGATTTACAGTTGGCAACAAAATAGGCTGAATATTAGCCTGTAAGCTCATTGTGCTGACAAAAGCCCTAATGTAAGGGAAGAGGATAGCAATGCTATTGGGGTAGAAATAGTCTGGAATATCACTTAGCTTATGTACGTTCTCAAAAGAAAACGAAGCTACGCACGACACGCCTACCACCAAAGCATCTGTTTCCTTGCATGTAATCATTACGTCGAATGTCAACTCGTAACGTGCTTGTGCTTGGTTAAAGACCCCTTGGGGATTGAAAGAAAGCATCAACCCAGCATCGCTGGGCAAAGTAAAGTCTAACGATGCCTTTGTAAAACGATATTCATCAAGTTTAAAAGCTGCTTCTTGCATAGGCTATGCTGCGTGGAAATACGGCGTATTTGCTTTATAATGGTGACAGGATAAGGCTGGTTCATAAGCGACTCTACTAACTTCCACACCATCAAGAAGATGAGTACACGGCAACTCTATGTCGAAATTTCCTTTTACATATTCGACATAGGCGATGGCATCAGGGCCAATCTCGTTAAGGTATTCTAGCTCTTTAAAGTCTTTCTCAAGAACATCTTGCGGTGTTTTATCGAAATAATCTTTAAGGCTATCTAAAAGATCTCCCATAATTATATCTGTAAATGATTGTTGCAAACGTTAGATATAAAATATCTATAATGCAAAATTAGGCTTTTTATTGCAAACAACAAAAGTTAAATCACTTTATTTTCAAAATTTGGCATACTACAATAGGTGAGAAGATGAAAAGATGGCTACGCCCTTTAAAGGTGAAAAAGTGAAAGGGTGAAAAGATGCTGCGCCTCCTGCCAACTCATTTATTCGTTAGCTTGTCCACTCGTCGACCTGTTAACTTGCTAAAAGTTAGAATAGCACCTTCTTCATCTTAACAAGTGTTCGCCTAGAATGTTTATAAGTTGCAAGTTGTTGAATTTCTCTTTGTCTGGGTCGAATTTCGGCCAACTTAACGCTTTGGGATTGAAACGCTTTTCTTGTTCCTTACGTTTAAGAATGAGGGGTGAAAAGCCTTGAAAACGTAAGTAAAGGTAGCATGCTGTTGTGTCGGAAAAGGCTTTCTGCTCTTTCCTACATACCGAATCCTTTTTGGCAACATTCTCTATCACATGCTTTTGTGCAAAAGATGTGGCAGAAATAGTAATTGCAGCCCCAAGGAAAAGAACCCTCGTGCGTTTTAGTTTATATACCAAACTTTGTATCGGCCATGTGTATATCGGTAGATTCATGTGTGTTGAGTGATTCATTGCTGTGTTCGTCTGTTTTTTCATGGAAGAAATGAGCCATAAGCCACTTAATAAAATAGTGCCAAATAAACTTCCTCCATAAATGTTTTTAAAGTTCATCCTCTGCTAGAGGGGGTATGTTATACGCTCATAATGGTTTGATTGTTAATGTGAATAAACGCCTATACATAGGGTGGCAAGATATTGCAAATATATAAAATAAAAAGAAACACACCAAATATAACGCTCAAAAAGTTACGCTTTTGATGTGTTAATTTTCATACGGGATAATGTGGGTATTGAAAGAGGGAGAGGTGAAAACGGCCACAAAAGACCTCAAACCCAACACTACCGGCCTCACCAACCCCCAACCGGCCTCACCCCCAGCCCCTCTCCAAGGGGAGAGGGGATGATATGCCTTGTGCATTGACCACTTGCTACTGGTTAGCTTGTCAACTCGTTAACTGGTTAACTCGTCAACTCTCTAACCACTCGCCCACTTCTCAAACCCTCGTCAACTGGTTAACTAGTTAACTTGTCAACTTATCAACTGGCTCACTCGTTAACTAACGATCTCGTCAACTCATCTTCCCTTGTCCACTTTTCAGCAAAGGTTTTAACATTATGGCTGCGATTTTTTCATCCAATCGCGCACCAAGGCGCAAATAATCGATTCTCGCGGAGGTTTGTTTTGGTACAAAAAGGGGGGAGTATGTGAATGCAGCAAGATGAATATTTATTTAATAAAAACGCCATTTGCACCATTTTTGGGGTTATTTGCTGCTAAATGCAGTGCAATTTGGTGCTAAACGTAGTGCAATATGCCGCTAAACGCAGTGCGTTTTGGTGCTAAATGCAGTGCGTTTTGGTGCTAAACGCAAGGTAAAATGGTGCAAAATGCAGTACTTTTTGCCGCTAAACGCAAGGCAAAAGGCATAAATATTCACAATAATTGTATAAATAAAAGCTGTTAGTGCCATGATACACATGACTAAAAAGGGCGAAATGGTCGTTAAAAAGTGGGGTTTTAGTGGCTAAATGCAGGTAATTGGGAGCGAAAAAATGGCGAGTGGGCGGCCAAATAGAAAGGCTAAATGGTGCAAAATGCAGGTTGTGGGCGTAAAATGGGCGTAAAAATAAAAGAGGTGAGGCTGAAAAAAGCGGTTAATTGCATGGTTTTAGTGCTTTGTTTTCGCTAGAATGGGGTGACGAACGGGGTGCGTTTTGTAAAATATGACGTAGGGTTTTAAGGTTGTTAGTTAGCGGATATTATGATTTAGTGGGTTGGCCTGATTGTGGGTTTTATGGCCTTACATGTTCATAAGTTACTTCCGATGCCGCCATATCTACCTAACAAATGTTGGCAACGAATAATAAATGCAATGTGTACGATTATTGCAGAAAAGGCAGTAACTTTACCGCTGTAATCAATATAAGGCCATTGGCTGCCGCCATACGTGGGTAAATGCCGCATGAAAGGTAAGCCGAAGGCCAATTATCCCTTTCTTTTTCGATGTCGCCCCATTATCAACAACATGAACATTCAAGAAATACTAGCAAGAAAAGGAGCACAAAAGGTTAGCGAAATTCCCCATGATGTGCTCGCACTACTTAATGCCGGCAAGATACCAACGGTAAATCTAACCGAATGGTTGGCCGTAGACCATTCGCAGATGGTAAAGCGTGTGTTTCCCGAAATGGGCGTTGATGCCACAATGATAAATGAAGTGGTTGACGAAATTGGTCGCCAAAAGAAACCTTCAACGATGAATGTGATTAAAGTGGTTGGTTCGCTTTTGCATGCAAAGTATGCGAATACATCTCAGTATGCAACGCTCTTCCAAGAATTAAGTACACACTTGTCCGACTCGGTGCGCTGCTATGCCTGCTATTTTGTGGCCTTAAATTCCGCCATCCCCCTGGTTGACAAACTTAGTTTGCTGAAACCATTGGTGGCCGACCATCATTTTGGTGTTCGTGAAGTGGTTTGGATGGCATTAAGACCAGAGATGAGTGATAACCTGAACATCTGTATTCCGCTGATGGAACAATGGGCAGAGAGTGACAATCCCAACATACGGCGTTTCAGTTGTGAAGCACTACGCCCGCGTGGTGTTTGGTGCACGCATATAGAGGCCTTGAAAGAAACTCCTGAAATATACTTGCCCGTTTTGGAAAAACTAAGGGCCGACCCTTCTAGATATGTGCAGGACAGTGTGGGAAACTGGCTAAACGATGCGAGCAAGAGCCGTCCCGACTTTGTTGCGGCTGTGTGTGAGCGTTGGGAAAAGGAAAGCCCAATAAAAGAAACACAATACATCATCAAGAAAGCCACGCGCACCATAAAGGGTAAGTAATTTCCCTTTTTTCGGCTACCTGAAGACCATTCTTGCTGTTTCTAAACTTTTAGCGAACAGAAATAATAAGTTAACGAGTTGGAAATCGGCCTATTGATTGACGAGTTAACAAACCTAGGGGTTGGCTAGTTGGCAAATTAAACGGGTCAACGAGTTAACAAGTTAACCCATTGACCCGTTAATAGGGGTGTAATAAACAAGGCATACCACTCCCCTCTCCCCTTGGAGAGGGGCTGGGGGGGGGCTGAGAGAGGCTGTGGGTGAGGCCTTTGTTGCCTTTCCCTTACTCCGACTTCATTGTAATCTCAATCCTTCGGTTACTTTTGATAATGGCTTGTGCCACCTGCTGTATGTCGGCAGCCGAAAGTTGGTCTACCAACGCCTCGTAATCTGTGTGCAGGTCAATGCCGTAGCGCAGGTGTTGGTACACAATGCTGTTCCAATAGTCGTTGACAAGCGTTTCTTGTTGGTGAGCCTTCTTTAAGTAAGCCTTAATCTTGCGAATACTTTCGGGATTGATGCGCCCTTGCGCCACGTGTGCCAACTGACGATATACGATGGGCATCAGTGCGGCGTACTTTTCAGGACCAGTTCGGAAACCAATCTTCAACAACGAGTTAGGACTACTGTTGCAGTCGAGTTCGCCTTGCACACCCACGCCATAGGCACCGCCCTTCTCTTCGCGAATGCTGTCGGTAAAAGCGATGGTAAGCACGCGACGAAGGGCATCGAGAGCCAAGTTAGACTTGGGCGTATAGGGCAAGTTGAAGGTGTAAATGATGGTGACAAGTGCCGATGGCGTGTTCATCTTCTTGGTGAAGACATGCGTTTCGTTTACGTTGCGCACCTGCGGAAAGTTGTTGGCAAAGCTCTCTTTGCGCCCTGCTGCGGGCAACGAGGCCACATATTGGCAGAGAAGTGGGCGAAGAGAGTCGATGTTTACGTTGCCCACAAGCAACATCTTAAAGCCCGTGGCATCGGCAAAGCGTTCGCGATAGAGTTGCATAATGCGCTGATAGTTCACCTTGTTGAGGCGTTCGAGGGTCATTGGGGCGGTGCGTTCGTTGTGACCATAGGCAATGAGCGAGAGCGAGTCGTTGTATTCTACCTGCGGATTGGCGTTTCTGTTCCTCAACATGGCCCGCCTGCGGTCGATGCTGGTGGCAAAAGCGGTGGTGTCTGTTCGCGGAGCGGTGAAGTAAAGATAAGCCAATTGGAACATCGTGGCTAGGTCTTTGCGGTTAGATTGTCCGCTGATGCCCTGCGTTTCTTGACCAACATAGGGCGAAACACGCACATGTTTGCCTGCCAGCATCTTGTCTAAGCGGTCGGCCGAGAATGCGCCCACACCGCCATCAACGATGGCATTGGGCAGGAAAGAGAAGTTGGGGGCATCGGTTTCGGGACAAAGCGAGAGTCCGCCTTCGCCCCAAAGACGCATGGTTATTTGGTCGGCGGCGAAGTTGGTGGGCTTAACATACACCTCGATGCCGTTGCTGAGCACAAGCTTTGTAACACCGAAGTGTCCGTAAGGCTGCTCGCTCACAATCGTTCCGGCCTTTGGGGCATGCTCGATGAGGGTTGTGGGCAGGGGCTCTTCCTTGTATGGCTGGTAGCTATTATCGGCTTGGGCCTGCAAAACGTATTGTTCTAGTTCTTGATTGCTGGGCAATGTAAAGCCTGCCTTTTGCGGAGCAATCACCGTTAGCACTTGATTTTGGTTAGAAATGAGCTTTCGGGCGGCCTCGTTCACCTCTTTGAGCGACACTTCGGCATCGAAACGCTTGGTAAGGGCAAGCCTTTCTTCGGGCGTTAGCAGGGGTTCGGCCGAGAGAAAATGGCGCACGGCCTGCATCGCCAACGTGCGATTGCGACGTTCGTTGCGTTCGTCAAAGCGCGTTTGGGCACGTTGCAGCGCATCGGCTTTGGCGCGTTGCAGTTCGGTTGCGGTAAAGCCAAAGCGGCGTGCGCGTTCGGTTTCGCCGATAACGGCATGGAACGAACCGCGTATGTTGTCTTCTTTACAGCCAAACGACAGGCTGAAAGCCTCTTTTGTCTGGGCAACGAGAAAGCTACCCGTACGTGCCGAGGCACTGAGCACGGGCGAAGGATTGATCTGTTTGAGGGCGGTAAGCCGCTCGCTAAGCATGGCTGTAATGAGGTTTTCTATGTATCCGTCGCGCACATAGGCGGTTTGGCCTTTCTGTGCAAAGGGTGTGGCGGGATGTTTCATGTGAAGACCCACCAGAACAATGGGCTGTTCGCTATCTTTTTCTACGGCCACAATCATGCGTTTGTTGTCGGGCACGGGGTAATAGGTGCGCTTGGCGGGATTTTTGGGTATGGGAATGGTAGAGAACAGCTGCTTAATTTTGGCCTCGATAGCGTTTACGTCGATGTCGCCCACCACCACGATGGCTTGCAAGTCGGGGCGATACCACTTGTTGTAATAGTCTTTGAGGTCTTGATAGGGAAAGTTGTCAACGATGTCCATCGAGCCAATGGGCATGCAGTCTTCGTATTTAGAGCCCTTAAAGATGGTGGGTTGCAGCTTTTCGTACATGCGTTGTGCGGCCATTCTTGCCCTGCGCGTGCGCCATTCCTCGTGTATCACGCCGCGTTCTTTGTCTATCTCCTTATCTTGCAGCAGCAAGTAGTGGCTCCAATCGTGGAGGATGAGCAGCACCGAGTCGACCACGGACGAACGTTTCAGCGGCACTTGCGAGATGTTGTACACCGTTTCGTCGATGCTGGTGTAGGCATTGAGGTTGGTTCCAAACTTCACGCCGATGGTTTCGCACCACGGAACGATGCCCGGAGAAGTGCCATCGTTGCGGAAATGCTTGGTTCCGTTGAAGGCCATGTGCTCTAAGAAGTGGGCCAATCCGCGCTGGCGTGGCTCTTCGAGGATGCTGCCCACGCGCTGTGCGATGTAGAAATCGGCCACGCCTGGCTCTTTGGCGTTGTGGCGAACAAAGTATGTTAGGCCATTTTTAAGCTTACCCGTGCGGTAGGTAGCATCGTTTTTGAGGGGCTGCGCCAACAAAAGAGTTGGCAGAAAGAGTAATAAAAGGCTTACTTGCCTTAGAAATCTTGTTTGCATATTGGATAATGTTTTGCTGTTTTAAACATACGCCGATGTATGAAGGCATTTTTTAGAACCCGCCTTAAAACGTGCAGCCTATGGCCAAAGTGGCCTCGGTGCGGTGTTGGTTGTCAATCCAAGGCGAAGGCTTGGCGGTTCGGTGCCACGTGGTTTGGGCGCGAACGTAGAGGGGAAAGGGCAAATGGCGTAGGCCAAAGGCGTATTTGGCGGCCAGATGCAAGCCCCATTGTGGTGCGGTTAGCAGGTGATGATGGCGGTAGAGATAGGCTTGCATCAGCGTTGGGGGCGATTGTTTGTCGCTAGGTGTTGCCAATGTGACTGTTTGGCCTGGCTCGCCGCTGCCCCATTGGTGAGAAAGTCCACCTGTAAGGGATAGCATGGCGCGGCGACTAAGGGAGATATTGCGAGTGACGAGCAGCGAAAGCAGGTTGGTATGCAGCTGTTGTCGCTGAACGTAGGGGTAGAGATAGGCCGAGATTTGGCGGCTGTCGGCTTGCAAGGCGGCCGAGATGGTCCAATGCGCGATGCCGCCAAACAGCCTTAACCATGCTGTATAGGCCAGTTTCAGGCTGCTCCAACGTTTGTTGGATGTTTTTATGGGGTCGAAATATTCGTAAAACGAACTGCCTGTTTCTGTTTGGTTCTCGCGATAAGTGGTTTTATGGTTGGTCAGCTGTTCGTTGGTATACGACAGCGAAAGCTGTTGTTGACTATACGTGCGGTATTTATTCAGCACCAATTGCAGCGCATAGTTGTCGCCCTGATGTTTGAAATGCACGATAGAATAAGGCGAGTTGCGCCCGTAAAATCCGTTTCGGTGCACCATCTGCGCACCAAGAAAGAGCGAGAACCCACGCCCCAAATTGCTTTCTGCCTGCAAGGCAAGCCCGTTTTGTTCGTCAAGTAGGGGCTGTTCGCGCGAGTCGTCGGTGTAGCCTTTGTTGCCAAACTGTTCCACTTCGCCCGTAAATGCGCCATAGTCTACAAGTGTTTTATACACCTTTTCGGTTTTTCCGTAGGTTACAAAGCGTAGGCTTTCGGTACTTCGGCCGTAGATGTAGTTGGCGCCCAGTACCCAATTAGTGCCTATCGGGGCGGCGATGCCGAGCGAAAGGTTGAGTTGCATCAGGCTGTTTCGGTGGCGAAGGTCTTTGTATTTGGCGTAATTGGCGGCGGTATAATCTACCTTTGCGCCCACGGCTAAGCCTCGCCAGAGGTCTATACCCACGGCTCCTACGAGGTTATAGGTGTCGCGATGCTTGTTACCAGGATTGGTTAGCGAGTCTTCGGATAGGTCGAAGGGTTTGCGTTCGGGGTTGATGAACACCGAACCCAACATGTTTTTGCCCGCGAAGTTGTCGTAATCCATTCGCCCGTAAACCACGGTGCGTGGGTTAATACGGAAAAACGACTCGACCATAGTGCCTGCTTGCACCACGTTGGAGGACTGGGAGTAGTCCACAAGGTGGCCTTTGGCCACGCTGCCCCTTACTTCGGCCACCGAGATATTGCGCTGATTGTAGCGTGTTAGTGCTGCGGCATTGGGCGAAGTGAGCCAAGGGTTGGCCTGTTTCACGTAGTTGAAGTCGCGAAACACAAGCTGTTGGTCGGCCTCAACATTGGGCGATGCCAGGGGAAGGGCAAGTAAAAGGAGTGATAACACAGGGCGAATGGAGGGGTTAATGGGTTTAAAGAGGTAAGGATTAAAGGGGGAAAGGGGCTGGGGTTCTAATAATTTTAGGCATCCCAGTTATTCATATTATCCTAGGGATTCTAGATATTCTTGTTATCCTAGGGCTTCTAGTTATTCTAGTTGCCCTAGGAATTCTAGGCATTCTGGTTGTTCCAGAACGCCTAGCTTTCCTAGAAAACAGCCCCCAAAGCCCTTTTTTGTTAAGCCAAGCCACGCACGTGGCAGAGCGTTTTCATCTTGTTAATTTGTTAACTCGTTAATTTTCCAACTCGTCAACTTATTTCCCTTTAATGGAGAAGGCCTTCCTTTCGTGGAAGTCGTTGGTAGAGTTGTTGGTGTCCATATATATAATATGTGCGCCATTCTTTATCGAAGCCTCGGCATCGATGCCGCTTGGGTCGCCCGTAGACACGCCCATCGTGTAGCCATACACCAGCTTTCCCTTGTTCTCAGGCAGTTTTTCGGTCTCTTCTTTGTCCACGTTTCGGTAGAGCGTGTGGCCCAATTGGTAGGTAAGGAGTACGCTTCCGCCGTCTATTTCGGCAGGTAGGCGCTTGGCACTCTTGTTGGTATATGCAGAGCTAAACACTTCAATGCCATCGATAACCCACTCGTTAGGTATCTTTAAGTTGGCGTTCACCTTATCGACAGCAGCCCCTGGGGCATAGATAATGTTCGAGACGTTGGTGGCATAGTTGCGTGGCGTAACGCCTTTGGTCTGGAAAATGAACATGGCAGGTGACGTTACGCTAAGTGTCCAGCCATTACCTTGTCCGTATTCGACGGCTTTCAGATAGTGGGATGTGGGGATGAGCTCTGATGGAGAGGGATAATAGCGTTTGTTGTCGTATCCCGATTCGGGGTCGTACATGGCATAATAGTCTTTGTTTGCATAGTTAACGGAGTTAGAAAAAGCCTTAGTGTTATCGATAGCGCCATTAACATTCACCACGATTTGCGAGTAAGGCTGCATCACAAGTGGTCCTTGGAAATACCAAATGCCATGAATACCAGGGATGTAACCTTGTCCATCATATACCAACTTGCCGTTTTTTAGCCATTTGCTTGGTGCTTGCGCGTTGTAGGGATCCACTATACCAACGGCCAAATTATTGATTACGGCCACCTCGCCACCATTGTTATAGAGAATAAACCCCTTGTCCATCTGGAAAAAAAGGTCACCTTTATCAGGTTGGCAACCACCATTGTAAAGTTCTTTAATGATAATCTGGGCAGCTTTTGAGAGTTTCATTTCAAGCTTTATTTCCGTAGTGGGTGGCGATACAACTACCTTACTTTTATTGCCATTAAGGTTGAGTTTCCATATTCCATCGCCGCGTGTTGCACTACTCCGAACATCGTATATACCTGCTGGCACGTTGAACTCGGCCACGCCCTTAGCGTTGGTTGTGGCTACGAACACCGATGCGCGTGCGTCAACTAGTTCAACTTTTGCGCCTTCGTAGGGCTGAATGCTGTTTTCGGGATACTGCAAAGTTACGCTAACCTTGCAGGTTTGTACGGTATTTGTGTCGTCGTTGCTACTGCACGACAAAACCAGCAACGCAAAAAACGCCGCCAAGAACGAATTGATAAAAATTGTTTTGCGATACATAATTGCTTATTTATTAGTTAATGAGTTTTTTAGTTTATGAGGATATGAATTATTTTGTTTAGGAGTTCTTTTGTTTATGAACTTACGAGTTTACAAGAACGTTTGCCACGCTGCAACAATACATTTGGCTTAACTCCCCCCAACAACTGGCGTCATATCTTTATCTTCAGCCCCAACCCATAGTAAAAGGCGGGCACATACGAGCTGCCATAGAGCGAAGTTTTTTGTCCTGTGCGTGTAGAACGCACCTTACTCATGGTGTTCCAGAAGTTATTGGCATAGAACATCACTTGTACGCGGTCGCCAATCTCCTTGGTTACGCTGAAGTTGGCCGAGTAATAGGCCGACAGGCGTTCGGGATTCATCACGAAGGCATAGTTGGTTCGTTTCACCAGCTTAGCCAAATCGTTGAACAAAGCGGGGTCGTTGTCTTTGGCCCAAGCAAACTTTTCGGCGAAAGGGATAAGCTTATCGGGTTCTTCCCATGTGCTGTAATATTCGGGATAAACCACCATATGCTTGTCGCGAACATCCCGCGTGTAGGGCTTTCCAAAGAAATCGTCGCCCTTTTCCACAGCATATCCGCGCGTTCCGTTCGGCAATTCGCTTAGCGGACGGTTGTATTGATAGAGCGAACACTCAACGCGTAGCGACATGATGATACGTATGCGCGGCACGTGGGTTGTGAGGGTAATGTTGAGATTGGACTCGTGCGTGAGCGAACCGTTGCTTACCGAGGGCGACGCCGTATTGTCGGTAGAGGTTGTTCCGCTGCCGCGATAATGGCCAATATAGGTGTAAGGCTTGCCTTGGGCATTGAGCGTGCCAGCCTCCGAAGGCAACGCAGCGAAGAGCAAATCGTCTAATCCCTTGTAGTAATAGTAGTTTCCATCGAGCCTAAGTGAAGTGCGCAGTGCCTTGATTGGGGCGAAATCCACAATCCACTCTATGCCGAAACGTTCGGTGGGCGACCCATTTACGTACTTGCGGTTGCTCAGATAGCCTTCCCTTTCCTTGTAAGGCAGCTGTATTGGGGCGTTGGCACCCATGATGTCGTTCACGGTTACGATGCCTGTTTGTTGGTCGATGTGGTATTCGCGGTTGGCCGATGGGATGGGACAATGCTCTAATGCAGCTTGCGAAGTGTACTTATAGGTGTAGGGTTTGTACACCACTACGGCCGTATATGGGTTAAACGTTTTGTGATAAAAGGCTGAAACATTAACGCGCGTGTGCCCAATGTTCGCCTGTAAGCCAAGGTCAAGCTGGTTGGTGTACTGCCATTGCAGTTGTGGATTGTACACCGCCTGCGACGGAAAGGTGTGATAGGCATAGTAAGCCTTGTTGTCGGCCGTGCTACCAGGCGTAAATGCCAGTCGGTCTATGTAGCTGGTGCGGGGATAAAGCACTTGAAACGAGGGCAGTTTAACCGATTTTCCCCAACCTATATGTGCCGAAAGATTTCGCACCCAGGCATCCCTGCCATGCCAAAACACATAACGAAGGTTGGCGCGTGGCGAGAGGGTTGACGCCGTTCCGTAGGCCGAACCAACGATATGGCTGATGTCGTTGCGGACGCCCACGGTCAGTTCCATGTTCGAAAGCTTGCCCGTTGGCATATTTAGGCGTTCTTCGGCATATATGGCAAGGTTGTTCAGTGTGGGCAATTCGTGGTAACGGTAGGGTCGCCATGTGGGTGTTAGGCGCGCCTCCTCGTAGTAAGTGCCGCGGCCGAGGTTGCGACTGCCAGTGTAATCTGCCCCAACCGACACCTTATTATATATGCGCGCGAACCGCTTTACCCAATCGGCCTTCAACTTAAAGGCGTAACTTAGGGGTCTGCTATCGTTGAAACTGCGTACATACCAATAGCCCGTAGGCCCCAGAATGATGTCCGCCGAGGGGTGTTTGTCATAGTCGTAGGCCACGAAATAGCCCTCTTTCATGGTGTGGATGTAGGGAAGTGTAGTGGCTGAACTTGTGTGGCTGTAATTCTCGTATAGCTGATCGGCATACGAAAGCGACGATTTCAGTACCACGCTGGTGAGCCATTTGCGGTTGAGTAGCCACTCGGCTGAGAGGTTTGCGGTAAGCCTGTTGTCGCGTTCTTTCTTATAACTGTCTAGTTCGCCATCGGGATCGGCCTTCGAATTATATCCGCCCACATTGCCCGTAAGTCCAAGTTTCAGCGTTAGGGGCATGCTTTGGCGCATCAGCACGTTCATATAATGGGCCGAAAGCACGTTGCGTTGGTAGGCAGTGAAGGGCGAAGTGATGTCGCCGAACGTGCGCGCGTGTTCCATTGAGAAGTTAAACAGTCCCATTTTGCCGCCAAGGTCAACGCCTTTGCTTAGTGCCAGCTGGCGGGTGTTTTGGTTTAGCTTGGCCTCCACGATGAAAGGCGACTTTCCGCTGCGTGTGTTCACCTTCACAATGCCGTTGCTTAGGTCGCCATATTCCACCGACGGCACCCCCGTAACCACCTCAACGCTCTCGATGTTGGCTGTGCTAAGGGTACGCGTACCTGCTCCGAGTGTTTCGCCAGGCGTGGCGTTGTTGTCCAATCGCACGCCATCCACCTCGATGGCCGTACCAAACGAGGCGTTACCCATTTCTCCGCTGCTGCTGCGAAGGGCAATGCGGGTGTTGCGCAGCAACGAACTGTTCCATGTTTTGCCGCCAGGAAGAAGGCTCATGATGTCGCCAAGGTTCAAGGCTTGTCGGTTATCAAGTGCCAAGCGGTCGATGGTGTAGCTTGTTGTTGTGGCATCGCCCTTGCGTTTGGCCACCACTTCCACCTCGTTCAGTTTCAGGTTGTCGTCGTTTAGGCCGATTTCTACATGCGGCATGCCCGCCCTTACGTTCACCTTCGTGGTAAACGTGGCAAAGCCTAAGCAACGCACGGTGAGCGTTACATTGCCCGATGGCACGTTTTTAATGGCGAAACGCCCCTTATTGTCGGTGATAGCCCACAGCTCGCACTCTTTTAACGTAACGGTGGCATACTCTATTGGCTGCCCATCGCCTTTGCTTTTGACGGTGCCGTTCAGCAAAACGCCCTGCGCTTTGACCGTTGAGACCGCGCCCACGACAAACAAGAGGATTGCAAAACAAATTTTGAACATTCGCATTTAAAGGTTAGTTAATGCCGATGTACAGCAATGCTTTGCAAAGATAGCTATTATATGGAAAGCGGACAATACCTAAAAAAGGGGATAAATGGGGGTTGTTGGAGCAGTCGGACCAATCAGACTTGTCGGACTTGTCGGACCAGTCGGACTTGTCTGACCAGTCTGATTAGTCTGATTAGCCTGACCAGCCTGATTAACCAGGCACTCCCATCCCCTACAACTGCCCGGCCTCCACCTGCAACACCACCCTTTCGGTTAGTCTATCCACGCCATTAGGCTGATATTCCTTTTTAAGACTAGCCCCGAAAAACCAGGCAAAGGCCTGATAAAAGCCTGCGCGGATGGGTCCAAGAAAAGCTTGGATAAGCTGATACGAAGAAGAACTGGTTTCGCGATACACCAACTTGATGAGCAACTTGCCCTGCGCGTAGGTTAGTTTCTTCATTCGCGGCGTGTATTCGCGTTTGATGTCGGCCTCAACACGTTTCATGTGTTCGTCGCGCGCCTTCTTGTCAGGCAGCGTTTGTAAGTATTCGTAGGTCTCGATAATAATCTTGTTCACCTCTTTGGCAATGGGCAACACCTTCTTTACGTTATACACAAGGCGGTTGTACTCCATTCGTTGGCGTTCGTCTTCAAACGTCAGCGGCGGGTAAACGTATATCTTGTTCAGCTCCACATATTGTATGCTGTCGCCCTTATCCAGGACCCTACCCACCTTTACCATCGGCACAAAGGTGGGATTATCCATGTCTACCTCCTTCTCTTCGGGGTTTACACGGAGCTGACCGTCCTTTTGCGCCCACGAGTAGGCGACAAAAAACAACACAAAAAGCATAGCCATACAAAAGCGTTTCATTTCTTTTACGATTTATGTGCAAGTACAAAAATAAGTATTTTCTGCTTAAATATATGCCAACAACACATCTTATTTTCAGATTTTGCCTTGATTTACGCATTTTTTGTGTAAGTTTGTGCCTGATGAACGAAGACAAGAACATTATCGTGGGCTTTGATGCCAAACGCATAGTGCGGAACGGAACGGGCTTGGGAGCGTATGGAAGAAACCTAGTTAACGACCTTTCGGACCTTTACCCTAACGCACAACTGCTGCTTTATGCACCCGATGCGGGCCGAGAAGACTTGGCCCGACAGGTGAAAAGTGCGCCGAACCTGCGCATGGTGTACCCCAAGAACGCGAAAAACGCGCTGAAAAAGGCAGCGTGGAGAAGTAGCGGCGTGGTGAAAGACCTGTTGCGCGATGGCGTAGAGGTGTTTCATGGCCTCTCGGGCGAACTGCCCAAAGGCGTTAAACGCGCAGGCATTGACACCGTTGTAACCATTCACGACCTTATCTTCATGCGCCATCCTGAGTTCTACCATTGGTGGGACGCACTGATTTACCGTTGGAAGTTCCATCAAACGCTGAAAGAGGCCAACCGCATTATCGCCATTAGCGAATGCACCAAGCGCGACATCATGAAGTATGGCCACTATCCCGAAGAGCGCATCAGCGTGATTTATCAAAGTTGCGACACGCGTTTTCGCGAGCGAGCAACGCCCGAAAAGCTGAACGAAGTGCGCCAACGCTATGCACTGCCATCGCGTTTTGTGCTGAATGTGGGCACCATTGAGGCGCGAAAAAACGTGCTGCTTGCGGTCAAGGCCATGAAGAACGTGGACAGGGAAGTGCATTTGGTGGTGCTGGGCCGCCCCACGCCTTATATCAATAAGGTGAAATCGTGGGCGGCGCACAATGGTTTGTCGGCGCGTGTGCATTTCTTGCACAATGTTCCCAACGACGACTTGCCGGCCATCTACCAACAGGCCGAAGTGTTTGCCTATCCCTCGCGCTACGAAGGCTTTGGCATTCCCATCATCGAGGCCATACAAAGCGCACTGCCCGTGGTAGCTTGTACGGGGTCGTGTCTTGAAGAGGCGGGCGGCCCACATAGCCTGTATGTTGCCCCAAACGACCATAAGGGCCTGGCACAAGCCATCAATGCAAGGCTGAAAGGGCAAGCAGGGCGCGACGAATCTATCAGTCGGAGCATGGAATACGTGCAAAGATTTGAAAACAAGAACGTGGCGCAGCAGGTGGCGCAGTGCCTGTTTGAGAATAAGTAAGCCCAGAAAGCCAACAGCCACAGCAAGCCTAGAAAAGCTAACATCCATAGAAAACGGGCGTCGATACATGCCCAACCACCAACAATAAATGAAAAAGTGCATCATCATTGGTAGCGGACTTGGCGGCCTTTCGTGCGGACACATCCTCGCACGAAACGGCTATGAAGTAACCGTACTTGAACAAGAAACGCAAGCTGGCGGCTGTTTGCAGAGTTTCGTGCGCAAAGGCGCGAAGTTCGAAACGGGCATGCACTTCATCGGAAGTGCGGAAGAGGGACAGACTTTGTACCCCCTTTTGCGCTATCTTGAACTCGAAAACCTGCCGCTTAGCCGACTAGACACAACGGGTTACGATGTCATTTCGATGCCGCAAGGCAGGTTTGCCTTTGCCAATGGCCACGAGGCTTTTGTAGAAACGCTTGCCACGCACTTCCCCAAAGAACGGGATGGGCTGCACCGCTACCTCAATTTGGTGGAACGATTGGCGCAGACGTCGCCCATAAGCGGGCATCGGCCAACGCCCGAACAAATGCACTTGAAAACCGAATACCAAATGCGCGCCGTAGACGAGGTGATAAATGGGTTTACAAACGATGCCCTTTTGCGCAACGTGTTGGTTGGAAATTTGCCGCTCTATGCCGGCGAACGCGGACAAACGCCTTTCTCTACCCACGCGTTCATCACCAATTTCTACAACCAAAGCGCGTTTCGCCTAGCTGGTGGAAGCGACATCATTGCCAAACGACTTATCGAAGGCATTGTGCGAAGGGGCGGAAGGGTGCTCACGCGCAAGCGCGTTGAACGCATAACTTGCAACAGCAGCAAAGCAACGGGCGTAACAACGGCCGACGGCGAACACTTTGAGGCCGACCTTGTGATAGCCGCCATACACCCAACACTGGTGATGCAGATGCTGAACGATACCAACCTTATCCGTCCCGCCTTTCGTCAGCGCATGCTGAACCTGCCCAACACCAAGGGCGTATTTACCGTTTACATCAAGTTTAAGCCGCAAACGGTGCCCTATCGCAACCACAACTTGTATGGCTATGCCGCCGATACGCCTTGGCAATGCGAACAATACACGGCCGACAACTGGCCTTGCGGTTTCCTATATGTACACCTTAGCGATGCGCTTGCTGCCGACGAACAGCCGCCCAACACACACCAGCAGTGGGCCACTTGCGGCGAGATAATGAGCTACATGCGTTACGAAGAAGTGGAACAATGGGCCAACACGCGCATCATGCACCGCGGCGAGGCGTACGAAGACTTTAAACGCGACAGGGCCGAAAGGCTTATCAACGCCGTTGAAAGGCATGCGCCAGGCTTACGGCAGGCCATAGACTGCTACTTCACTTCTACCCCCCTCACCTACGAACAATATACTTCTACCTTGCAAGGCAGCATGTATGGCGTGGCCAAAGATGTTAGGTTGGGTTCGGCTTGTCACGTTCCAAGTCGCACACGCATACCCAACCTGTTCTTTGCAGGTCAAAACGTAAACTCACATGGCATGCTGGGCACGTTGGTTGGTACGCTGGTAACTTGCGGCGAAGTGCTGGGAGAGAAACTAAAATTATGAACAACAACCACATTATCATTATAGGCGGCGGACTAGGTGGCCTTACCACCGGTGCGCTTTTGGCCAAAGAAGGCTGGCAAGTAACGGTGTTGGAGAAGAACCACATCGTGGGCGGAGGGCTGCAAAACTTCTCCCGACATGGCATACACTTCGATACGGGCATGCACATATTGGGCGGATTTAGGCCAGGACAAACGCTCCACCGCATTTGCCAGCACCTAGGCATCGTGCAAAAACTTCGTCTGCTACCCGTAGACAAGCTTTGCATGGACGAGATTTATTACGCCGCCACCAACACCACTTATCGTGTGGCCGAGGGAAAAGAAGGTTTTGTGGAGAGTTTCGCCAAGCATTTTCCACACCAGCGCACGCAGTTGCAACGCTATGTGGCTGCCCTTTACCAGCTGGCCAACGAGATAGACCTCTTTAATCTGCGCCCAACGGGCGACAGCATTCCGCAACATAGCGAGCGTTTTCTGTGGTCGGCCGACAAGTTTATCGCCCATTACATCCACGATGAGCGGCTTTGCGATGTGTTGGCCTATATGAATCCCATGTATGGAGGTGTTTCGGGTAAAACTCCGGCCTACGTTCACGCCCTTATCAGCGTGCTATACATCGAGGGCACCGACCGCTTTGTGGGTGGTTCGCAGCAGTTGGCCACGGCTTTGACCGAGGTTATAGAAGATGCCGGGGGGCAAGTGGTGTCCGATGCAGAGGTGGTTCGCATTGCCGTAGACAACCGAACGGCAACCGCCGTGCAAACCAAAGACGGGCGAACCTTCGCCGCTCCTTATTATATAGCGGCCACACACATGGTCGAAACGCTACGCATCGTAGACAAGGGCGCGTTTACCCCTGCCTACACCAAGCGCTTGAACGCCATCGACAACACCTATTCGATATTCAGTCTTTTTGTAGAACTGAAACCACAGACCTTTCCTTACATCAACCACACCTGTTATTACCAACACGATTACCACCACGTGTGGCACTTGGGCCATTACGACCGCGAGCAGTGGCCTTACGGAATGATGTACATGACGCCGCCCTCGGCCGAAGGAAACAAATGGGCTACGCACCTCATCATTAACTGCGTAATGCCTTTCTCGGCGGTGGAACAATGGCAAGATACGCTTACGGGTAGGCGAGGAAAGGCCTACGAGGCGTGGAAAGCGTGGCACCAGCAGCGCATCTTGCAACGCATGGAGGAGGTTAGGCCGGGCTTTGCACAATGTGTTAAGCGCCTGTGGAGTGCCTCGCCGCTAACCGTGCGCGACTATTACCACGCGCCTGTGGGTGCCATATACGGCTTTGCCAAAGACTGCCACAACCCCTTGGCCACGCAAGTGCCTGTGGCAACGAAGGTAAGTAACCTTTTTCTTACGGGCCAATGTGTGGGTTTGCACGGTATTTGCGGCGTTCCGCTGTCGGCCATCACCACGGCAGAGGCCTTAGTGGGTAGAAACAAGATAATAGAAAAGCTGCAAAACATTTAACCCAAATCGGTCGTTAGAGCCTGTGCAGATTTTGTGTATTGTTGAGCATATTGGCTGTCTTGTTCTTGAAGGCGTAGCGGGCTACGTCGAGAGAATAAGACAGGCAAGATGCCGACAAGCAAACGAAAGATGAACAGGAAGCGATGGAAACAACCTAAAATAATAGGTAAGCGGTCTAACGACCGATTGGGGTTAAAGGCAGCACAACCAACAATATTAAAGAAGAACATGAGAACAGTACTTATCATGCTGCTGGCTTTGATGGCCAACCTAGGCCATGCCCAACAGCATAAGCCCTTAAAAATATGGCAAGGCACGCCCGAACGTGCTGCCAGCGTAACCCTTACGCCTTATATTCCGCAAGGTGCAGGGCGCAATTGCCCTGCCGTTATTGTATGTCCTGGCGGCAGTTACCATTGGCTAGACACCCGAACAGAGGGCGATGGTGTGGCGCGATGGCTCAACAGTCAGGGCATTGCCGCCTTTGTGCTCCGCTATCGCGTGGCAGGCGTGCTGGCTTTTATCACCCATTACCGCCTGCTTATTCGCGGACGGCAACAGCCCGACATGCTACGCGATGTGCAACGCAGTGTGCAACTGGTGCGCGAAGGGGCATCAGGATGGGGCATCTGTCCCACGGAGGTGGGCGTTATGGGCTTTTCGGCAGGCGGACACCTGGCTGTGGCCTCGGCCGCCTTTGCCACAACCAACTATCTTGCACCGCTAGGCATCAAGCCGAAGGTGAGTGTTCGCCCCGACTTTGTGGCCGCACTCTACCCCGTTGTTACGCTTGCCGACGAGCGTTATGTGCATCGCCGTTCGCGAAAGGGTATCTTGGGCGAATGGAAAAAGACCAACAATAGGCTGAAAGACTCGCTCTCGGTGGAGCGAAAAATACCTTTCGACTGTCCGCCTGTGTTCCTTGTGCACTGCGATGACGACCCCGTTGTGCATCCAGGCAACAGCTTGCTGCTCGACTCTGCCCTCACTTCAAAAGGCATTCCTCACAAATTCGTGCGTTATGCCACAGGTGGTCACGGCTTTGGAGCAAGCGATGTGAAGGGCTCGAAGGAAAGTAGGCAATGGCGAGAGGCCTTTGTGCAGTGGCTTAAAACAACAGCCCTGCCCTTAGCTAGGAACAACGCCAAGGGGGAAAAACGACATATATAGCGGCCTCACCCCCAGCCCCTCTCCAAGGGGAGAG
>NZ_KV815141.1:64769-65066 GCF_001814145.1 Prevotella sp. HMSC073D09
TCCAAGGGGAGAGGGGAGTGATATGCCTTGTGGGTTGTTTGCTTGCTAACTTGTAAACTCATCAACTCACACACTTACCAACTTAAAAAATCACCAACTCACAACACATCAACTCACAAATTTATCAATTTAAAAACTCACAAACTTATCAACTCACAAACTTACCAACTCAAAAAACACGCCCTTAAAAACTCATGTCGCTCAAAAAGTTCATGAACTTACGAACTAAACAACTTAAAAACTTATACTCTCAAAAACCCATATCGCTCAAAAAGTTCATGAACTTACGAACTAAAC
>NZ_KV815141.1:65166-65667 GCF_001814145.1 Prevotella sp. HMSC073D09
ATGAACTTACGAACTAAACAACTTAAAAACTTATGCCCTCAAAAACTCATACCACTCAAAAAGCTCATAAACTTATGAACTAAACAGCCCAAAAACTCACGCCCTTAAAACTTAAAATACTACGGATTATTTTATAAAACGCCTCTCGTTCGCCAACCCCTTCTAGCGAAAATATAGGTCCAAATACAGGTAAATAGCCACAATTTCTACCCTTTTAGGCCTTGCGTTTTGTCTATTTTTAAGCATAGAACCTGCGTTTTGCACCATTTTGCCATTCTAGTTTGGTTGTCAGCCCATTAGTTTTTACGCCCAATTTCCCCCTTTCAGACCCTAAAATGCCGCATTTTAATAGCCATTTTGCCCCTTTTAGCCCTGTATTTCATGGCTCGAAGGGGTTTTGTTTATACAATTACAGTGGATATTTATGCTTTTCGACTTGTGTTTAGCGGCAAAAAGTACTTCATTTAGCACCATTTTAGCTTGCGTTTAGCACCAAAACGC
>NZ_KV815141.1:65767-87230 GCF_001814145.1 Prevotella sp. HMSC073D09
CAAAACCAACCCTCGCGAGAATCGATTTTTTGCGCCTCGGTGGGCGATTGGCGGGAAAAATCGCAGCCATAATGTTAAAACTTTTGCTGAAAAGTGGACAAGGAGAGATAAGTTGACGAGTGAACCAGTTGACAAGTTGACCAGTTAACGAGTTGACGAGAGTTTGAGAAGTGGAAGAGAGGGTGGGGAGTTGATGAGTAGATAAGATCGTTAGTTGACGAGTGAACCAGTTAACGAGTTGACAAGTTGACCAGTTAACGAGTTGACAAGAGTTTGAGAAGTGGACGAGTGATTGGGGAGTTGATGAGTAGACAAGAACGTTAGTTGACGAGTGAACCAGTTAACCTGTTGACAAGTTGACCAGTTAACGAGTTGACAAGAGTTTGAGAAGTGGAAGAGTAGTTAGGGAGTTGATGAGTAGACAAGATCGTTAGTTAATGAGTTAGCCAGTAACAAGCGGTCAATCAACAAGGCATATCACTCCCCTCTCCCTTTGGAGAGGGGTTGTGGGTGAGGCCAGTAGGAGTGAGGCTTTGTCAATGCACAAGGCATACCACTCCCCTCTCCCCTTGGAGAGGGGCTGGGGGTGGGCTAGTTGTGGCCGTTGTGAGTGAGGCCAGTTGAGGCCAGTTGAGGCTGATTGTAGCTGACTCTTTATCAATAGCTAAACGAACTGCCGCCCAAGAACTCGCGTAACAGTGACGTTGGCGGCAGTTGATGGAAGGGCATGGGCGCAAAATAGCGAAGGAACTTGCGCAGGCGATAGGCCTCGGAATACTCGTCGCAGCTCTCTGCAACCTGTTCGAGCAAGGGTTCGGCCTGCGTTTTGATGATGGCCAACTCGAAAAGCATGGCCGTATTAAACATGGCGTCGGCCTCTTCTTGATAGGGGAATATCCATTTTGTTTCGCCGGCACGTACGCTTGGCCAACGTTTAATGGTTTCGGCTGCCGACACGCCACGATACTTATGGTCGCGAACGATGCGGCGAAGTAGGCGATTGTCGGTGGTGGGGATGTAGTTGTGGTTGTCTAGCAAGATGGTTGTCAGTGCCGAGGCATACACCTTATACTTCTGTTCGGCTGGGATGAGGGCCGTTAGTTCGGGGTTAAGGGCATGAATGCCCTCAACAACCAAGATACTGTCTTTGGGCAGATGCAGCCGTTTGCCTGTTGGCTCGCTCCTTCCTTCAACGAAGTTGTATTTGGGCATCTGAACTTCTTCTCCGCGGAACAACGCAGCCAGGTGTTCGTTAAGCAGCGGTATGTTTAACGCGTAAAGGCTCTCGTAATCGTATTCCCCATTGGCATCTTTGGGCGTATGTTCGCGATTGACGAAGTAGTCGTCTAACGAAATTTGCACGGGCCGTATGCCATTTGCCAGCAGTTGCACCGAGAGGCGTTTGCAGGTTGTGGTCTTTCCCGACGACGACGGGCCGGCCAATAGCACCATGCGCACTTCGGGCCGCGCGGCAATCTCGTCGGCAATGCGGGCAATCTTCTTCTCTTGCAAGGCTTCAGACACGTGCACGAGGTCGGCACTGAACCCATTGGCCACCGCTTTGTTGAAATCGCCCACGGTACGTATGCCTAATATCTGTTGCCAACGGTGGTGTTCCTTAAATATCTCGAACATTTTGTCTTGGCGCACCAGTTCGCCAAGCTGTGCGGGATTATGCGTGGAGGGCACGCGCAGCAAAAGACCATCGTAATAAGGTTCGAGCCCGAAGAGATGCAGCTCGCGCGTGTTGGTGAGTAGCGAACCATAATAGTAATCCACGTAGTGGTCTAGCTCATAATAAGTGGTGTAGAGTGTTCCCACGGTTTCGAGCAGGCGCACTTTCGACTCGTCGCCCACCTTCTTAAACATGGCGATGGCGGCATCGGTTGTTGTTTCATGCCGCGAGATGGGCAAGCGCGCGGCGATAATCTCTTGCATGCGGCGGCGAATGTCGTCGGCATCTTGCGGGGTTATGGGGCGTTGAATGTCGAGGTCCACGTAATATCCGTTGCTCACGGGGATGTCTATCACCACGTTGCTGTGCGGATAAAGGTCGTGAACGGCCTTGCACAGCACGAAGAACAGCGTGCGCGTATAGGCCCGTAAAGCCGAGGGCGAATGCAGGTCGAGAAACTCTACGTCTTTGTTATGATACAGGCGATAGTGCATTCCTTCGATTTTGTTATTCACCTTGGCGTTAACAGGACCGTAAGGCATATTGAGTTTTAATTCGTGAAAAACATCATAAAGTGTGCTACCGATTTCTACCTTTGCAGTTTTTTTATTATTTTTGCATCGTATTTGTATGGATTGTTTCATGCTCAGCGACATTAAGAATTTAGCGAGTGTAAAGTTAAAGAATATATTTCAAAGTCACAACAATAAGGCACCACAATAAAGTTAATTTATGGATACAAGCAATTATCTGGTTTTTGGTTTTAAGATTGCAGGATCACTGGCATTGCTCATCTACGGCATGAAGATTATGAGCGAGGCGTTGCAGAAGATGGCCGGTCCGCAATTGCGGCACGTGCTTGCAGCGATGACCACCAACCGCTTTACGGGAATGCTCACGGGAGCGTTCATTACTTGTGCCGTACAATCGTCTTCGGCCACCACCGTGATGACCGTTTCGTTTGTTAACGCCGGCTTATTAACCTTGGCTCAGGCCATATCGGTAATCATGGGCGCCAATATTGGCACCACACTTACAGCCTGGATTATGTCGCTAGGCTACTCGATAGACCTTACCGACTTTGTTTTCCCCGCCTTTCTAGTAGGAATTGCGCTTATCTACTCGCGCAGACACCGCTACAAAGGCGATTTTCTTTTTGGTATATCGTTCCTCTTTTTCAGTCTTGTGTTGCTGAGCGACACAGGCAAACAGCTAGACTTGCAGCACAACCAGAGCGTTATCGACTTCTTCAGCTCGTTCGACGTGAACAGCTATTTCACGATATTGATATTCCTGTTGATTGGTACGGTTATCACAACCATCGTTCAATCGTCGGCCGCAGTGATGGCCATCACCATCCTTTTATGTTCTACGGGCGTGCTGCCCATCCACTTGGGCATCGCCTTGGTTATGGGCGAGAACATCGGAACAACGGCAACAGCCAACCTTGCAGCCTTGGGCGCCAACACGCAAGCGCGCCGAACAGCAATGGCGCACTTGGTGTTTAACGTCATTGGCGTGATGTGGGTGCTCATCGTTTTCTATCCGTTTGTGAACATGATTTGCAACATGGTGGGCTATAATCCCGAAGGACCGAAACTGTCGCAAGCCGAATTGGCCGTTAAATTGCCTGTTGTGCTGGCGGCTTTCCACACCTGTTTCAACCTCTTTAATACGGGCATACTTATCTGGTTCATACCGCAGATAGAGAAATTGGTGTGCATAATCATCAAACCGAGCAAGAAAGACGAGGAAGAAGAGTTCCGCCTCCGTTTCATTCAAGCTGGCATTATGAAGACGCCCGAACTTTCGGTGCTAGAAGCGCATAAGGAGATTAGCAGCTTTGCAGAACGTATGCAGCGTATGTTCGGCATGGTGCGCGAGTTGCTCGGCACACGCGACGACTCGAATTTTGCCAAGCTTTACTCGCGCATAGAAAAGTATGAGAACATATCCGACAACATGGAGCAAGAGATTGCCAAGTATCTGAGTGCGGTGAGCGATGCACACCTGAGCGACGATACGAAGGGAAAAATACGCGACATGATGCGCGAGATTACCGAATTGGAAAGCATCGGCGACAGTTGCTATAACCTTGCGCGAACGATTAGCCGACTGGTGAACTCGAAGGAGGACTTTACCGAAAAGCAATACGAACGTATCCACCAGATGTTCGAGCTTACCGACGATAGCCTTTCGCAGATGAACATCATCATCCGCGGACGTAAGGAGTACTTGGACACTACCCGTTCGTTTAACATCGAAACCGAGATTAACAACTATCGCAAACAACTTCGTAACCAAAACATTAACGACATCAACAACCACGAGTACACATATAATGTGGGAACGATGTATATGGACATCATCAACGAATGCGAAAAGCTGGCCGACTATGTGGTGAATGTGGTTGAGGCTCGCATGGGTACACGCAGGGTTGAGGCTTAAAGCAAGGGCGTTGGTAATGGTTATGGTGTAAGAAAGGATAAGCTTTGTAAGCATAACCATCAGGCAACGAACAGCCGCATGCGGCGTAAGTGCATCGGTACAAGCGGCTTGTAGCGACACTATAAAGGTGCTTGTGCCGATGCTACAAGGTGCTTGTAGCCCACTATAAACGGCATTGTACAGATAGATTGCAGGCAACTTGTTGGCAGACGAACTTCTACAAACAAGCCATTTTTGCTAGAACGAGCAAAGATTAAATGTACATGACTATGTTTTGGACTAATGAACAGCTTGTAGTGACCTGCTTACAAGCAAATGAAACTTTGCCTAAACACAGACCATTACAAGCTGTTTGCAAACCCCAATGAATGTTCTTTATTGTTGTACAAAGGCAGGTTTGCCTTAATTAAACCGAAAAAATGAATGCTTTCGCCTTATAGCTTTGCGGCATAGCCCACGGCGTAGGCCTTGATTTGTTTCACCATTGAGAGCAAACCGTTGGAACGGGTGGGCGAAAGGTGGTCTTTTAGGCCGATGGCATCAATGAAATGCAGGTTGGCATGCGCTATTTCTTCGGGCGTATGGTTGCTTATCACCCTGATAAGCAAGGCGATAATGCCTTTGGTAATGAGCGCATCGCTATCGGCAGAGAACACTAAACGACCGTCAACAAGGTCGCATTGTAGCCAAACACGACTTTGACAGCCTTCGATAAGGTTGCTTTCTACTTTATACTTGGCATCGAGTGGCGGTAGCGTGTTGCCCAAATCGATGAGCATTTGGTACTTATCCATCCAGTCGTCGAATGCCGAAAACTCTTCAATCACTTCTTCTTGAAGTGCGTCTATGGTTGATGTTGACATGTGTTATGGGGTGTTTATGAGTTTATAAGTTGGTGAACTGGTGAGGTTTTGAGTTGGGGAGTTTATGGGTTTTAGGGTTTATAAGTTGATGAGTTGGTACAAAACGAGCAACAATGCTCAATGCCTGCAAGGCAGACCTCCTTGTCTATCCGCCAACAAGTTAACTTGTTAACTCGCCAACTTGTCGACTTGTCAACTCGTAAACTTGTTTACTTGCCAACCCGTTAACCCGTCAACTCGTGAACTTATCTATTTATTTACCTCGTTCTTTACCAGTTTAAAAAGCTTATCGTTTGGTCTTACCTTGTCGGGAACGGGTATTGAGACGCGCGTACCTTTTTGTGCCGTTTGTACCGGCTCCAATTCATAGCGTATTTCTTTGGCATCGAAGAACATCACGCCCGTTGTTGGACCCGTTATCAGAAGATGGTCGTTAAGTTGTATTTCGCTGGCCTCAACAGCGATTTCGGCTACGCCTAACTTAGAGAAGTGCTTAACAACTTTACCCACAAGCACTTTTTTCTCGGTGGCTTTGTTTCCGTAGTGTTTAGTCCATTCGCCCATAGTCTGACCTTGATAATATCCATCCCAAAAGCCACGATTAAACACAGTGCTCAGTCGTTCGTCCCATTCGTCTTTCTTTTCTTCGGTGAACGAGCCGTCGAGAACGCTGGCGATGGCCTCCTTGTAGCACCTCACCACGGTGTAAACATACTCTGGACCGCGTGCCCTACCCTCGATTTTGAACACGCGCACGCCCGCATTCATCATCTGGTCGATAAAGCGAACGGTCTTTAAGTCCTTCGGACTCATGATGTATTCGTTGTCGATGTCTAGCTGCGTACCCGTTTCCTTGTCGGTAACAGTGTACGAACGGCGACAAAGTTGCACACATTGGCCGCGGTTGGCCGACCTATTGGCATCGTGCAGGCTCAAATAACACTTTCCACTGACGGCCATACACAGCGCGCCGTGGCAAAACATCTCGATACGAACGGGGTCGCCATTGGGGCCAAGCACGCACTGTTCGTTAATCTGCTTGTATATTTCGGCCACCTGTTCCATGTTCAACTCGCGCGCCAACACAACCACATCTGCAAATTGGGCGTAAAACTTCAACGCGTCGATGTTGGATATGTTCAGTTGCGTGGAAAGGTGAACCTCAACGTCCACTTGTCGGCAATACATCATTACGGCCACATCGCTAGCGATAACGGCAGACACCTGCGCTTCTTTGGCGGCGTCTACGATGGTGTGCATCGTTCCAAGGTCGTCGCCATAGATAACGGTATTAACCGTTAAATAACTCTTCATGCCATGTTCGCGACAAGTAGCAGCAATGTCGCGAAGGTCGTCTATCGTGAACTGATTGGCCGAATGCGAGCGCATGTTCAACTGGCCGATGCCGAAATAAACCGAGTCGGCACCAGCTTGTATTGCTGCAACAAGGCTCTCTCGCGAGCCTACCGGTGCCATTATTTCAAATTCTCTTATCTTGTTATTATCCATTTATTATCCTTTGCTTTTGCAAAGTTACGAAAAAATGGTATCTTTGCCCATCATGAACAGAATTATTCTCATACTAGTGGCGTTGGCCACGATATGCTCGTGCACCTCGAAAAGCGAGCCAAGGGCTACCACGAGGCTGCCTAAGATAGAGATATTGCTGAAAACCACGCCCGTAAAGGACCAAGGACGAAGTCAGCTGTGCTGGATATTCGCCATGTTAGCCACAATTGAAACCGAACATCTTATGCGTGGCGACTCGGTAAACCTCTCTACGGCGTACATTGCGCGCATGGCCTTGCGCCAACGCATACAAGACGCGTACCTTGCAAAAGGAAAGCGCCCGATACATTTACGGGGTATGGCCTCGAACACTCTTTCGGCCATTGCCGACCAAGGCTTGTTGGCATACGATACGTATCATGTGGAAGATTACAGCGTGTTCAGCGCGTTCCCAAAGAAAGCAGCCAACCTTTGCAAGCTGGCCGTAGCGCAGCAAGAAGGCCTTGTAAGGCTAGGACAACGTTACGACAACCTAGCCGATCAATCAATTGGCGCGCTACCAAGGGCACAATTCATGCTGGGAGCCGAATATACGCTTGGCGAATTTGGGCGAAGTGTGTGCCGACACGACGAGTATGTGGGGCTTACCAGCTTTACCCACCACCCCTTTAACACGGCATTCGCCCTCGAAGTTCCAGATAATGTTAACCGCGATTGCTTGTTAAACTTACCCATCGACAGCTTAGTAAGCCTTACAGAGCGGTCGTTACGCGCCGGTCATCCCCTTTGTTGGGAAGGCGACACGTCCGAACCTGGCTTCAATTTCGCGCAAGCCATTGCCCGTATTCCCGAACATAGCACCGCCCCTACGCAGCAAATGCGGCAGCGCGAGTTCGAAACGTTTCGCACAACCGACGACCATTGCATGGCTATCGTGGGCTTGGCGCGCGATGCGCAAGGCAAACGCTACTTCATTATGAAGAATTCGTGGGGCACAGACAATGCCTTTAAGGGATTTATGTTTATGTCCGAAGATTATTTTAGGATGAAAACCATCGCCCTTTGGGCACAACGCGAGTGCTTAGGCGCGTAACAATACGCGTTTGCCCAGCCTTTCTGTTTTGCAAGAAAGGCTGGGCAAATCATCGTTTCTAGACCTTAGCAAGCTATTGTTGCTTGCTTTTTTGCCTAATTCTTTTTCTCTTCGCTCACTCTTTTAGGGGGCTTTGGCATCTCCTTAGCCTTAACCTTAATCGTGTCGAATCCTTCGCCGTACACGCCGATAACGGCACTCTGACTAACAAAGGCGTTGGGGTCTATCAACTTAATCAGTCGGAAAATCATTTGGCTTTCGTTCTTCTTAGCCAGCACGCAAAGCACTTTCATTTCCTTACCCGTATACCATCCGTGTCCATCGAGAATGGTAACGCCGTGGTCGGTATGCAAGGCTATGGCGTTGGCAATCTCTTGATACTTGCGCGAAAAGATAAGGAACTGCACCGATTCGCGCCGCGCGTTCATCACATAATCGAGCATAAAGTTCTCTACAATCATCGTACATAGTCCGAAGACTGTCATCCGCGCCCGTTCGTAATACGTTCCGAACTGCGGAAAGAAGAAACAGCTACCGATAATAAAGATGTCTACAAGGAACAACACCTGACCCAACGACAGGTTGAAAAACTTGTTTACTACGGCGGCAATGATGTCTGTTCCGCCCGTGCTGCCATTGTTAAGGAACACGATAGCCAACGACGAACCCGTTAACGTACAACCGATGAGCAACGACATGAAGTTGTTTCCAGGGCCAAGTATCTGCACAAACAGGTCGGTCCCCTCAATCTTTGGCATCAGCTCTTGCGCATATTCCAGCAAGAAATACAAGGCTGCCGTGGCATAAATGGTCTTTAACAGGAAGCGCCAGCCCAGCACTTTCAGTGCCAAAACTAAGAGCGAGATGTTGATGATGGCGTAAGTGTACTCTATCTTAAAGCCCGTGGCGTAGTTAACAACAAGCGATGCGCCCATAACACCGCCCGTTACAATCTCGTAAGGTATGATAAACACCACCAGGCCAAAAGTGTATAGGCAGAGGCCGAGTGTGATAAACACATAGTCTTTAATCTCGCTAAGGAGCATTTTATGGTCGATTGTCATATCAAATTTGAGTTTATGAGGGTTTTAGTTTATGAGTTTTTGAGTTTATGGGTTGGTGTTTTTTGAGTTGGGGAGTTTATGGGTTGGTGAGTTTCTGAGTTTACAGTCTCAAAAACTAATCAACCCATTAACTCAAAAACTCACCAACTTAAGCATCACCCTTTCACCACGATGTTAACGATTTTCTTCGGCACAACGATTACCTTCACCACCTGTTTGCCTTCAAGGAACTTGGCCGAACGTTCGTCGGCCATGGCTGCCTGTTCTATTTCGGCATTGGTGGCGTTGGCTGCGAAAGCCTTTTGGAAACGTGCCTTGCCGTTAAAGGCGATGGCCAATTGCACTTCGCTCTCTTCAAGATACTTCTCTTCGTAGACTGGCCACTGCGCATCGCACACCGATTGCTCGTTACCCAGAGCCGCCCACAGCTCTTCGGCGATGTGCGGAGCGAAAGGCGCGAGGGCAACCACCAACTTCGAGAGCAGCGCTTTATTGGTGCAATGGGCTTGCGACAATTCGTTTACGCATATCATAAAGGCTGCCACGGCCGTGTTATACGAGAAGGCGGGGATGTCGGCCGACACTTTCTTCAACAATTTGTGAACAGATTTAAGCTGTTCTGCCGTTGCCTCGGCATCGTTTGGCATAAACTCGCCCGTGCGCATGTTGTAGAACAAGCCCCAAAACTTCTTCAAAAAGCGGTGACAACCATCAATTCCGTTGGTGTCCCACGGCTTACTTTGCTCCACCGGACCAAGGAACATCTCGTAAAGGCGCAGCGTGTCGGCCCCGTAGTTCTCAACGATGAGATCGGGGTTTACCACATTGTACATACTCTTCGACATCTTTTCTACGGCCCAACCGCACACATACTTGTCGTTTTCAAGCACAAACTCGGCATCCTTATATTCGGGTCGCCATGCGCGGAAGGCCTCAATGTCCAGCACATCGCCATGAACGATGTTCACATCCACGTGTATGGGCGTAACCTCGTATTGGTCTTTCAGTCCCAACGACACAAAGAGCGGAGCCTTACTGCTCTCGCCTTCGGCCCTTTGTACACGATATACAAAGTTACTTCGGCCTTGAATCATACCCTGATTAACCAACTTCTGGAAGGGTTCATCGTTTACGGCCACGCCCAAGTCGAAGAGGAACTTGTTCCAGAACCTACTATATATAAGGTGTCCGGTAGCGTGTTCCGTTCCGCCCACATAGAGATCCACGTTCTGCCAGTAGCTAACGACCTCCTTACTCACCAGTGCATCGTTGTTGTGAGGGTCCATATAGCGTAAGAAATAGGCCGAAGAGCCGGCGAAACCAGGCATGGTGTTCAGTTCTAAGGGGAACACTTGCACCCCGTCTATCAGGCTCTTGTCTACCACTTGGCATGCTTTCTCGTCCCACGCCCATGCTTTGGCGTTGCCCAATGGCGGTTCGCCCGTTGCCGTAGGTTGATAATTGCCCACCTCAGGCAATTCAAGCGGCAAGCATTCTTGTGGAATCATGTAGGGCATGTCGCCCTTATAATACACGGGGAACGGCTCCCCCCAATAGCGTTGGCGCGAGAACGTGGCATCGCGAAGGCGATAATTCACCTTGATGCGACCCAAGTTGTGGCGCGAAACATATTCTTTGGTCTTGGCGATAGCCTCCGTAACGGTCAGTCCGTTTAGCACCAAACCCTGCGCTTGGCCATCGTTGGCGACGTTGTTTGCGGCGGGCGAGTTGATCACGATGCCCTCTTTGGCATCGAAACTCTGCTCCGAAATGTCCGCCCCTTCGATAAGTGGCACGATGGGTAGCGAGAAATGGCGAGCAAAAGCATAGTCGCGACTATCGTGCGCAGGTACGGCCATGATGGCGCCCGTGCCGTAACCGGCCAGCACATAATCGCTTACCCAGATGGGAAGTGCCTCGCCTGTGAGTGGGTTTATGGCGTAAGCGCCTGTGAAAACGCCACTAACCTTGCGGTCGGCAATGCGTTCGCGTTCGGTTCTTTTCTTCGTTGCCTCAACGTAGGCCTGCACTTCGGCGCGTTGTTCGGGTGTGGTAAGGCGGTCTACCAATTCGCTTTCGGGTGCCAGCACCATGAAAGTAACGCCGAAGATGGTGTCGGCGCGAGTGGTAAAGATGGTGAAACGCTCGTTGCTGTCTTTCACGGCAAACTCCACTTCGGCCCCTTCCGAGCGACCAATCCAGTTGCGTTGCGTTTCTTTCAGCGAGTCGGTCCAGTCCACTTTGTCCAGTCCTTCCAGCAAACGCTGCGCATACGCGCTAACGCGAAGGCACCATTGGCGCATCTTCTTTTGCACAACGGGGTAGCCACCACGCACACTAACGCCGTCAACCACTTCGTCGTTGGCCAGCACCGTGCCCAGTTCGGCACACCAGTTCACCATCGTTTCGCCCAGATAAGCAATGCGATAGTTCATCAGCGTGGCCTGTCGGGCGTGCTCGTCCATCGCTTTCCACTCCTCGGCCGTGATGTTCAGTTCTTCGCTACAAGCAGCATTCAGCCCTTCCGTACCCTGTTTGGCCAGCCGTTCTTCAAGTTGGGCGATGGGCAAAGCGCGTTGTTGGTCGTTGTCGTAATACGAATCGAACATCTTTTGAAACGCCCACTGCGTCCATTTATAGTATGTAGGGTCGCAGGTGCGTACCTCGCGGCTCCAATCAAACGAAAAACCGATGCGGTCTAGCTGCTCGCGATAACGCGCAATGTTGGTTTCGGTGGTCACGGCAGGGTGTTGTCCCGTCTGTATGGCGTACTGTTCGGCCGGCAAACCATAGGCATCATAGCCCATAGGGTTAAGCACGTTGTAGCCTTCCAGTCGCTTATAGCGGGCGTATATGTCAGAGGCGATATAACCCAAGGGGTGTCCCACGTGTAGCCCAGCCCCAGAAGGGTAGGGGAACATGTTGAGTACATAGAACTTCTTTTTGCTGTTGTCTTCTACAACGCGATAGGTTTGTTGTTCCTCCCATCGCTTTTGCCACTTCTTTTCTATTTCCCTAAAATTATATTCCATCTTGTTTTATTTATTTATTCTTATTATGAAGTTGGTAAGTTTATGAGCTTGTAAGTTTATGAGTTTAGGCTCTAAGGATGTGGGTAATGAGTTTGTGAATGGTCAAGAACGCTCTTTTGCAGCTCGCAAACAATATATCACGAACTTAAAACGCCTTTGTTTCAGCAGCTCAAGTCCCCATGGGTGAAGCATCCGAAGACATTTCGGCTTGAAGCCGCAGCCATCTTTTCACCTTTTCACCCTTTCACCTTTATTGGGTGCAGCCATCTTTTCACCTTTTCACCTTTTCACTCTTTCACCTTTAAAAGCCCTTTCACCTTTCCCATGTCTTATCAACCGCAAAGTTACTAAAAAGTTTTCTCCCCGAAATGCAAAGCGGCTGCTAATGTGTTTGTTTTGCGTTTTATGGAGCGTAAAGTGTGGTGTACAAGCTGATATATAACAGAAAAAACCATGCCGCGTACCTCCTTTAAAGATACAACACGGCATGGCGATGGGCATATTGATGATGTTAATCACCCCAACAGCAATGTTTGGCACTGCTTATGTAACGGGCACCACCTCAAACGGCGTGGCTATCGTGCGGCGACCAAACTTGCGTAGCAGCGTTACAAGGTCTTCCCTTGGTGCATCTTTGTCTAATTGCAACTGCGAAGAACTGGGTATGCGCGATGCAAAAAACGGCCAAAGTTCACTGTCTCTGTACGTTTTATCTTTTGCCGGAAAGTTAGACAATGGCACAATACGGTTCTGCTGTTTAAACTCCTCGCTGTAACTGAACTGCCAAACGCCACCCGAATAAAGCAGTGTGCCCACTGTCAATTTACCCAAACTAACGTTGAACGCCGCATCTTTTTCGGCGTTCAGCACCATATCGCTTTGACTTTCAGACCAAAATAGCCGTAAAAGTTTCTTCTTTATATCCTTCATAATACACTTTGCAATTTGTTAAACCGATGAATTAAGCATTTACATATCATTGTAATTCTATTCACAGACATGAAAGAATGAAAGTTTTGTGTCACTTCTTCCAACAATCGCTCCAACAGCAACGGCGTAAGCATGTCCCTAACTTCTGCTTTTGACACGTAAAACTCCTTGCTATAAATTCTATTGAACAATTCAAAATGGTTCAAATTCTTCTCACCTTCCCAGCCAATCTTTGGCCGTGAGGTTTTACAATACTTTGTAATATGGCTGTCGATTGCCTTATTTGCTGCAATTACACCAGCCAACTTTTCTTCCGAATAATTCCAAAACAATCCTCTTGCCGTGTCATACACAGGCGAGAAATATGGTTTAAAGCCACCTTCTACGGAGCGAACAATTCCCCAATTGAAAAAATGGCGATCGTTATTTCCCACTAATGCGTCGAAAATAATTAGTCTTATCAGTTCGCACATTATTTCTTCTTTCTGTTCAGGAAACACACTCTCGACGGCATCCTCTACGAATTGTAACGTAAGCCATTCTCTTGTTAGTTTCTGCTTGTCCACTTCCTCGATAAACAAGGATGATGGTTCGTTCAAATAACCAGCCAATACGTCTGCTCCATGTACAAGTTCTTGTCGGGCTGAATCAATAAAATAGCGACTTAGAAACCTTAGTTGTCCCCCGATCATCGCTATGCGAGACTCCGCCATCTTCAAACCAAATATCGTGCCAAGCCTATTAAGCAACAATTCTGTCACCGATTCTATTGGATACCACTTGTGTCCGGTCTTGGCAATGTAGCGAATCCAGTTTTTACGGTTGGCCTTATGCTTGCCACTTAGCAAACGATAGTCGTAAACGCCAATGAATTTCTTCGGGGCATCACCATCTACCGAGATGGTGTCGTCAATGAAGTAGTCATTGTGTTTGATAACAAGAGCTTTTGGTACTGCATAACAAGAGGCCCCTGTAAAGTTCTCTATCTTATGGAAAGGAATCTTATCCAAGCTCCTACGTACGTTTTATGTTCGTCATAGCAAAGATAATACAATTATATGAGAATAAAGTATTTTTGCTTTTTCTTTTTGACGTTGTTCCGTTTTTTTTTCGTATATTTGCGCATACAACGGTGCCTTAATCACCTTCATTTCATAGGCCGAGGGCGTTAGAATGTTGACAATGCGGCTATCCAGATTTGGAGAAACAACCCCAAAACAAGTTTTTCATTAAATTCATCAATATGAAACCAACCTCAGCACACACCACACACTGCGCTATAACACGTAACGTGTTGTACATCGCACTTTGCGCCTGCATCTTAAGCGTATTTGTTTCGGCTTGTGCCTTTGTGCCCACTGCCTCGAATTTTCCACGCGACAAGGTTAGGCTTGGCATGAACACCAAAGAAGTAAAGGGCATAATGGGTAAGCCGTTCAGCGAAGACACGTTTCTGGAAGGAGAAAAACGAGTTGATGTTCTTCATTATAAGGAGGCAGTAAGGGTTAAGACACAGGGGTTTATACTCACTACTTCACTGCGATTTGAGAACGACTCGCTTACCGCAATCACCCAAAACGAGAAGATGGTGGATGAGGTTACGAGGGAAAGTAAGGTTCAACAATAAAGAATAAGGCCGCACCACAGCCCCAACTTCAAAGGGAAAGAGGGGGCGCAGTGCGCCAAGTGCAACGCGATAGTTGGCGTAAAAAAGTGCTTATCACTTCTTTGTTGTGTTCAATGATGAAAGTTATCTTTCCCCATATCGGTATGAGTATAACTCAAAAACTCACGCCCTTAAAACTCATGCCGCTCAAAAAAAAACGCACGCCCTTACAAACTAAACAACTCAAAAACGCACGTCCTTAAAACCCCATATCACTCAAAAAACGCACGCCCTTACAAACTAAAACAACTCAAAAACGCACGTCCTTAAAACCCCATATCACTCAAAAAACGCATGAACTTACGAACTGAACAACTCAAAACCTCACGCCCTTAAAACCCCATATCACTCAAAAAACGCACGAACTTACGAACTGAACAACTCAAAACCTCACGCCCTTAAAACTCATGCTACTCAAAAAACGCACGAACTTACGAACTAAACAACTCAAAAACTCACGCCCTCAAAATCTTAAAATCTTAAAACTTATTTTACAAAATACCACCCGCGCGCCAACCCCTTCTAGCGAAAATATAGGTCGTGATGCAGGTAAATAGCCACTATTTTTAGCCTTTTTCGTCTTTCGTCTTGTACTTTTTTAAGAACAAAACCTGCATTTTGCACCATTTAGCCTTTCTATTTTGGGTGCCAGCTCGTATTTTTTAGGTCCCCAAAACTCGCTTTTAACCCCCAAAAAACCTACTTTTTAACGGCTATTTTGTCCTTTTTAGCCATGTTTTTAATGGTGTTGAGAGGTATTGTTTATACAATTATGTCGTATTTTTATGCTTTTTGCCTTGCGTTTAGCAGCAAATCGCAGTGCATTTTGCACCATTTTACCTTGCGTTTAGCACCAAAACGCGTTGCATTTAGCACCAAAACGCAGTGCATTTTGCATCAAAACGCAGTGCGTTTAGCGGCATATTGCAGTAAATTTAGCAGTAAACACCCTCAAAACTGGTGCAACAGGCAGTATTATGAAATAAATATTCATTTTGCTGCATTCACCATCTAACCCCTTTTTGCATCAAAACAAACCTCTGCGAGAATCGATTTTTTGCGGTCAAGTGGGCAGTTGGTGGATAAAAAGGGTACTTTTTGTGTTAAAATTCTTGCTGAAAAGTGGACAAAAGATTAGCAGGCGAGTTAACTGGTCAACTCGTTAACTCGTCAACGGGTCAACTCCTCTACCCGCCATCTTACAAACGCATAAAACTAAAATCCTCACAATCTAGCAAACAAAAATCACACTCTCTTTGTACGTTAGCAGCTTATTTTCTATCTTTGCATATAGGTAACGGGACACACGCCTTACAACTTATCGCTTGCGCGCGTATGCAAAACAGCGACGAAAAAGGCGAAAACCCATTGAAGTGACAAGCATTATGGCACAAAAGCTCATACAGACACAAACGCAAAAACAAGTGCAGGTGCAACGACTCTCACAGCAACAGATGTTGCAGGTGAGGCTCTTGGAGATGCCGCTTACCGAACTGGAACAGAGCGTTGTTGCCGAACTGGACGACAATCCGGCATTGGAAACAGATACACACGAACCAAACGAAACCGAGAACTACGACACCGCGCCCGCCAACGACGACCAAGGCGATGAGGATTTTGACCAGCAGACGGAACGCGAAGAACGCGAACAGGCACTGGATGCGGCGTTGGAAAACATCGGTCGCGATGACGAAATGCCCGAAACATTCGGCAGGGAGAACCATAACAATGCCGAATACGAGGAGATTGTATATGGCGACACCACTTCGTTTTACGATAAACTGAAAGAGCAAGTGGGCGAAATAGACCTCAACGAGGAGGAGGAACAGGTGCTGCTTTACCTCATCGGGTCGTTAGACAACGACGGACTGCTGCGCAAAGACCTTGACACCATTGCCGACGAACTGGCCATTTACCAGAACTTGGACGTGGAAACGCCCGAAATTGAGCGGATGTTGGGTGTGCTACAAACGTTCGACCCGGCTGGCATTGGCGCGCGTTCGCTTAAAGAATGCTTGCTGATACAGATTGACAGAAAGCCCGAAAGCTGGGCCAAGGAAATGATGCGCCGCGTGATAGACGAGTGTTTCGACGCCTTTACCAAGAAACATTGGGACACGATACAAACGCAACTGCAACTCACCGACAAACAGGTGCAGGAGGTGCAGGCCGAAATTAGGAAGCTGAACCCTAAGCCGGGGGCATCGATGGGCGAGACACAAGGGCGTAACTTGCAACAGATAACGCCCGACTTTATCGTAGACACCGACGACGATGGCGGGGTTTCGTTCCATCTCAGTCGCGGAAACATACCCCGACTGATGGTGTCGCCCACGTTTGCCGACATGGTTGACCACTACCGAAACAACAAGGCCAACATGACGAAAGGCGAAAAGGAGGCCTTGCTCTATGCTAAGGAGAAGGTGGAAAAGGCGCAGGGCTATATCGAGGCCATCAAACAACGCCAACATACGCTAAGCCTAACGATGCAGGCCATCATCGACATACAACGAAAGTTCTTTGTTGAGGGCGACGAGGCCGACCTGCGACCGATGATTCTCAAGGACATCGCCGACCGCACGGGGCTGGACATCTCTACCATCTCGCGTGTTAGCAACATCAAGTATGCACAAACAAAGTGGGGCACGTTCCCCCTGCGTTTCTTCTTTACCGATGCTTACACCACGGGCGACGGCGAAGAGTTGTCTACACGCAAGATAAAAATAGCCCTTAAAGAGCTTATCGACAACGAAGACAAAAAGAAACCGCTGAGCGACGACTTGCTGAAAGAGGAACTGGCAAAGAAAGGTCTGCCCATCGCCCGCCGCACTGTGGCGAAGTATAGGGAACAGCTGGGACTGCCAGTGGCGAGGTTGAGGAAGGGGTGAGATGAGTAGTAGGTAGTAGAGGAGTAAGTAGTAAGGAGGGGAGAAAGAGGAAGAAATAAGGGAGCAGAGAAGTAAAGGCAATAGATTAAGAATTAAAACAAGTGGTAATGTCTTCACTCGCCTTACCTGCTAACAACCCAAGTAAGTGATAGTTTCTTTGCCCACTTACTCTTAATGAGCAAGAGCGAGTAGCAACATCTAGCAGGCCCTTACTCCCAACTTACAATGTAAGCGATAGCACTTTGTGCTATTTTACTCACAATGAGCAAAGCACGTGGCCGCTACTTACTACTTTACTCCTAACGAGCAAAGCGAGTGATACTCCTTTACTACTAGATATATGCTTATGAAAGAGAAAAACATCATATTCGGCGCGCGGATGATGAGCATGCTCTTCACCCCGTTTTATCTGCCCATTGTTGGGCTGATAGCGTTGTTCACTTTTAGTTATATGTCCCAATTACCTTGGGACTACAAACTGGAAGTGTTGCTCTTGGTGTATATCGCCACCATATTTATCCCCACAATACTGATACATCTGTATCGTCGTTATCAGGGATGGACCCTCATTGAGCTAGGACATAAGGAGCGTCGCATGGTGCCTTACGTCATCTCCATATTGTGTTACTTTGGCTGTTACTACCTCATGTCGGTGTTACAGATACCTCGTTTCATGGCCCGCATATTGGTTGCCGCCCTCGTTGTGCAAGTGGTTTGCGCGCTTATCAACGTTTGGTGGAAGATTTCCACACACTCGGCAGCCATAGGTGGTGTAGCAGGCGGTTTGATGGCCTTTGCTTTTCTCTTCATGTTCAACCCCGTGTGGTGGCTTTGCTTGGTGTTTATCGTGGGCGGACTGGTTGGAACCAGTCGCATGATACTTCGCCAGCACTCGCTTTGGCAGGTGGTAGCGGGATTTCTCGTAGGTATGGTCTGCGCGTTTGTGGTGATATAACGAGCCGCTAAGAGCAGCGCGAACTCCCCACGCCCCCACAACAACCGGCCTCACCCCCAGCCCCTCTCCAAGGGGAGAGGGGATGATTAGCCTTGTTTTCTCTAAAGCGTTACAGCAAAAAATGCTGGAACATGGCCGTTAAACTATGGCGCAATGTACCATCAAAGGATGGAGTATTCCAAGAAAAGGGTAAAATACGAATAGGTAAAGAGTAAAATACAAATAAGTAAATAGTTAATGATTAACAAATAAATAGTAGACGATTAACAAGTAAGTAGTAAACGATTAACAAACAAGCGTGCGTGCCACCGCAAGGATGCAGCAAGGCATACCACTCCCCTCTCCCCTTGGAGAGGGGCTGGGGGTGGGCTAGTTGTGGGTGGGTTGTGTGCAGGGCGTGTTTGGTTGTTGATGTTTATTCATTGAATAAGGTTTAATAAAAATATATTATGACCCCATCAGTAAGCATTATCATGGGCAGTACCAGCGACTTGCCCGTTATGGAGAAAGCATGTAAGTTGCTTAACGACCTGAAAGTTCCTTTCGAAGTGAACGCTCTCAGTGCTCACCGCACGCCCGATGCCGTAGAATCTTTCGCCAAAGGAGCCAAAGCGCGTGGCGTAAAGGTTATTATTGCGGCTGCTGGCATGGCTGCCGCTCTGCCTGGTGTTGTGGCAGCATCTACCACGTTGCCCGTTATTGGCGTGCCCATCAAAGGTATGCTCGACGGATTAGACGCGTTGTTGTCTATCGTACAGATGCCCCCTGGCATTCCCGTTGCCACTGTTGGCGTTAATGCGGCCATGAATGCAGCCATACTTGCCGTGCAAATGCTGGCCTTGACAGACGAAAACGTGGCGCAACAACTGGCCGAATATAAGGCTACATTGGGACAAAAGATTACCAAAGCCAATGAAGAATTGGCCGAAGTGAAGTACGAGTTTAAAACAAACTAAGGCGAATGTTCGCAAGTTAACAAGTTGACGAGTTGACAAGTTGACGAGTTGATTAGTTAACGAGTGGACAAGTTGACGAGACGATAAGATGGAGAGTTGACGAGTAGATTGGTTAACGAGTGTACAAGTTAACGAGTTGACAAGATGGAGAGTTGACGAGTTGACAAGTGGATTAGTTAACGAGTGTACAAGTTAACAAGTTGACGAGATAGAGAATTGACGAATAGATTAGTTAACGAGTGGACAAGTTAACGGGTAGACAAGATGTTAAGTAGACTAGTTTACAAACTAACGAGTGAACGAGTTGTTAGGCGAAGCATCTTTTCACCTTTTCACTTTTTCACCCTTTCACCTTTAAACGTCATCTTTTCACCCTTTCACCTTTTCACCTTTAACCGCCCTTTTCACCTTTAAAAGAATGATGAACGAACAAGATAACAACAATACTTCGCGCCCTCTTTCCCTACAAGAAGATGGCGAATGGAGTGACATCGGCATCGACCTCTTTAACCTGCATCGCCGAAACGCATCGGTAACAACCGTTGGTAGCGTGATGATGGGTGGAAACAACCCCGTGCGCGTGCAGTCGATGACAACCACCGACACCAACGATACCGAGGCTAGCGCAGCCCAAGCCGAGCGTATTATACAAGCAGGCGGCGAATTGGTGCGACTCACTACGCAAGGAAAACGCGAGGCGGAGAACCTGCGCAACATCAATGCAGTGCTTAGGCAGAAAGGTTACGACACACCGCTTGTGGCCGATGTGCATTTCAACGCCAACGTGGCCGACGTAGCCGCACTGTATGCAGAGAAGGTACGCATTAACCCCGGCAACTATGTAGACCCAGGGCGCACATTCAAACAGTTGGAATATACCGACGAGGAATACGCCGAAGAGATAAAGAAGATTGATGCACGCTTTGTGCCTTTCCTCAATATATGCCGCGAAAACAACACGGCCGTACGCATCGGTGTGAACCATGGTTCGCTCTCCGACCGCATCATGAGTCGCTATGGCGACACGCCTGCGGGCATCGTTGAGAGCTGTATGGAGTTCTTACGCATCTGCAAACGCGAGCAATTCCACAATGTGGTTATCTCCATCAAGGCATCCAACACGGTGGTGATGGTGCAATCGGTGCGCCTTTTGGTGCAACAGATGCGCCTCGAAGACATGAATTACCCCCTACATCTTGGCGTTACTGAAGCTGGCGAGGGCGAAGATGGCCGCATTAAGAGTGCTGTGGGCATCGGAACGCTACTGTCCGACGGCATCGGCGACACCGTCCGCGTATCGCTTAGCGAAGACCCTGAGGCGGAAATACCCGTAGCACGCGCGCTTGTAGACTACATCGAGGCGCGTTCGGGCCACTTACCTATACCTGCCCAGGTGGCAAAAGGGTTCAACTACACCGCTCCCGAACGCCGTCCTACAACGGCCGTGGCCAACATCGGAGGCGAAAACGTACCCGTAGTGATAAGCAACCGTACGGATAAAGACAAGGTTCACGTGGTGGCCAACGCCGACCAAGCGCCCGATTACATATATATAGGTAGACATCTGCCCGCAAACCTCTCGGCAAAGCGTCGTTACATCATGGACTACGATGCCTATATGCAGCTGGCCAGCACCAATCCGCAGGCCTGCGAGCAGGTTTATCCCATCTTCCCACATAATGCCGTGCCCTTTATCTCGCTTGTTGAGGCAGATGTTAAGTTTCTTGTGCTGCAATATGGAGCCAATAGCGACGAATATTTGGCTTGTCTTAAACATCACCCCGAGGTGGTGGTGGTGTGCATGAGTACGCATAAGAACAAGGTGGGCGATCAGCGTGCGCTGGTTCACGAGTTGTGGTCGGCAGGCATCAACAACCCCGTTGTATTCGCGCAAATGTACCGACACGCGGCCGAAGAGAAAGAAACATTCCAGCTAAAAGCCGCTGCCGACATGGGACCGCTGATGATTGACGGGCTTACGGATGGCATTTGGCTGATGAACGACGGCGACTTGCCCGACGAAGAGGTAGATGCCACGGCCTTCGGCATACTGCAAGCCGCCCGTTTACGCACCACCAAGACCGAATACATTAGCTGTCCGGGCTGCGGTCGCACGCTTTACGACCTGCGAACAACCATCGCCCGCATTCGCGAAGCCACCAAACACATGAAGGGTTTGAAGATTGGCATCATGGGTTGCATCGTAAACGGACCGGGCGAAATGGCCGATGCCGACTTCGGATATGTTGGTGCAGGGCCTGGAAAGGTGTCGCTCTACCGCAAAAAGGAATGCGTTGAAAGGTACATCGACGAGAAAGATGCGGTGGAACACTTGCTAAGGTTGATTGAAACCAGCCTCACCCCCAACCCCTCTCCAAGGGGAG
>NZ_KV815141.1:87330-97278 GCF_001814145.1 Prevotella sp. HMSC073D09
AACCCCTCTCCAAGGGGAGAGGGGCGTGATTAGCCTTGCAACGTTGTGGCAGTTCTAACTTATTGTGGCATTTGATGGCACACGGTAGTACTAGCTATACGATAAACCTTGTGAGGTAATAGCCTAATAAAATCGTAGTTAATAACGAGTATTCACTTACCTTCACTCACCAAAACAACATAGCATACCACGCCCTCTACAAGGGGAGAGGGACGTGAATAGCCTTGTAGTGCCAGGTAAACGTAAGTAATCAACATTCGTTACTTTACTACTTACTCCATACTACTCACGTAGTTCACAACAAAATATAAGTCAACAACAACCCAATCATAGTAATAACGAGTCGTCACTCACCAAAACAACACAGCATACCACTCCCCTCTCCCCTTGGAGAGGGGTTGGGGGTGGGCTGGTTGGGAGTGAGGCTGATAATATAATAAATATGAACGAACAAAATAAACCCGCTGACAACTCAGCGCAAATTCAAAGCAACTCGGCGCAAACAACCGAATCAACACCGCATACCACGCCCCTCTCCCCTTGGAGAGGGGACGGGGGTGAGGCCAGTTGTGGGGTAGATTTATCCACATCCCCCCTATTAATCTACAACACCCTCACTCGCAAAAAAGAGCGTTTCGAACCCCTACACGCCCCCAACGTGGGCATGTACGTATGCGGACCCACTGTATATGGCGACCCACACCTGGGTCATGCGCGGCCCGCCATCACCTTCGACGTGGTTTTTCGCTACCTGCAACACCTGGGTTACAAGGTGCGCTACGTGCGAAACATCACCGATGTGGGGCATCTTGAACACGATGCAGACGATGGCGACGACAAAATAGCCAAGAAAGCGCGACTAGAACAGCTTGAACCGATGGAGATTGCACAGCATTATACCAACACCTATCATGCTGCCATGCAACAACTCAACGTGCTACCGCCTAGCATAGAGCCACAAGCATCGGGGCACATCATCGAGCAAGAAGAGCTGGTGAAGAAGATACTAGCCAATGGCTTTGCTTACGAAAGCAATGGGTCTATTTACTTCGACATTGCCAAGTACAACCAAACCTACCGCTACGGCATACTCTCTGGCCGCAACCTCGAAGACGTTCTAGACGCCTCGCGACAGCTCGACGGCGTGGGCGAAAAGCGAAATCAGGCCGACTTTGCGCTGTGGAAACACGCCCAACCCGAACACATCATGCGCTGGCCAAGTCCTTGGGGCGAGGGATTTCCTGGTTGGCACTGCGAGTGTACGGCAATGGGAAGGAAGTATTTGGGCGAACATTTCGACATTCATGGTGGCGGAATGGACCTCATCTTCCCCCATCACGAGTGCGAAATTGCCCAAGCCGTGGCCGCAGAAGGCGAACAGATGGTGCGCTATTGGATGCACAACAACATGATAACCATCAACGGACAGAAGATGGGAAAGAGCTTGGGCAACTTCATCACGCTCGAACAGTTCTTCAACGGCGCACATCCCGCGCTCGAAAAGGCCTACTCGCCCATGACCATCCGTTTCTTCATTCTCTCTGCCCACTATCGCGGAACGGTGGATTTCTCTAACGAGGCTCTGCAAGCCAGCGAGAAAGGACTCGAAAGATTGCTAAACGGCATTGCCGACTTACTGCGCATTCAGCCTGCCAAAGCCAGCGACGAGGCCACGGCAACCATCGTGAACGAACTGCCCCGCAAGTGCTACGAGGCCATGAACGACGACTTTCAAACACCTATGGTGCTAAGTCATCTCTTCGAGGCATGCCGACTTATCAACACCCTTATCGACCACAAGGCGCAGATTTCGGCCGAACACTTGGAGCAATTAGCCGCCACCATGCGCCTCTTTGCCTTCCAACTGCTGGGTCTGAACGCCGAAAACGGCAACAACAACGATGCCCGCGAAGAAGCCTTCGGCCACGTTGTAGACATGGTTCTCGACCTGCGCGCCAAGGCAAAGGCCGACAAAGACTGGGCCACCAGCGACCGCATACGCGACGAACTGGCCTCCGCCGGCTTTGAAGTGAAAGACACCAAGGACGGCGCAACGTGGAAACTGAATAAGTAATGCGGCCAAAACATTGCGCCGCCCACATGCTGTAGCCCCACTACAAAGCACCTTGTAGTGGCGCTACAAGCATCTTGTACACACGCTACAAGCATCTTGTACGCCCACTACAAGCATCTTGTACTCGCGCTACAAAGTGCCTTGTACTCCCCAAACAGGCAACACCTGCCATGCAAAGGCCTGTAAATGGTTGTGCAAACACCCACAAGTGCCTATACATTAAAACCGAAAACAGCTCGTAATGAACCCAAGCCAATACAACACCCTCTTCACATTTATATGGAATATTGCCAACGACGTGTTGGTACAAGCCTTCAACAAGGGCGACTATAAGAAGATTATCCTGCCCATGATGGTGCTTAGAAGGCTCGACATCTTGCTCGAACCAACCCATCAGCAGGTGTTGCAGCTCAAACAGCAACTAACCGAACAAGGGGTCGACGAAACGCAGCAAGAAAGCATGCTCATACGCCGCACGGGGCTTGCTTATTGCAACACGTCGCGCTTTACCATGAAGACGTTACGCGGAGAAACCAACCCCGTACGCCTAAAACAGAACTTCTTGGAGTACCTCGACGGCTTTTCCAAGGACGTACAAGACATTATCGAGAAGTTCAAGCTGAAACAACAAGTAGACAACCTTAGCGACACTGGCCGCTTGGGCCGCATCATCGAGAAGTTTACCGATGCCGAAATAAACCTCGGAAAAGACCCCGTGCTCGATGCCGAGGGCAACGAAAGGCTGCCAGGGGTGGACAATCACACCATGGGAACGCTTTTCGAGCAGCTGTTGCGCAAATTTAACGAGGAAAATAGCGTTACCGAAGCCGGAGAGCATTTCACTCCGCGCGACTATGTTGCGCTGTTGGCCGACATCGCCGTGCTGCCCGTCGCCAACAAGTTGCGTAACGGAACCTACACCATTTACGATGGCGCGTGCGGCACGGGCGGTATCCTTTCCATCGCCGAACAACGCATTGCCGACATCGCCAAAGAGCAACGCAAGCGCATAAAGATTAGTCTCTACGGGCAAGAGATGCAACCCGAAACATACGCCACATGCAAGGCCGACCTCATGCTCTCGTCCATCACCAACTCGTTTACCTATCTCAACGCCGGCGTCAGGCGCGAAAGGTTCTTTTGCGGTTCAACCATCAGCAACGACGGACACCCTGGAATGAAGTTCGACTTTTGCATTTCCAACCCCCCTTTCGGCACGCCTTGGAAAACAGACTTGCAGGCTTGGGGACTGAAAGACAACGAAAAGCAACACATAACCGACCCACGCTTTGTGCTGCCGCAGGGTTACGACCCGCACAACGGCCTGCGCTTTGTGCCCGATGTGGGCGACCCGCAGATGCTTTTCCTTGCCAACAACATCTCGCGAATGAAGAACGACACCGAGCTGGGCACGCGTATCGTAGAGGTGCACAATGGTTCGAGCCTCTTTACGGGCAACGCCGGCGGTGGCGAAAGCAACCTGCGGCGGCACATTATTGAGAACGATTGGCTGGAAGCCATCATCGCTATGCCCGAGAAAGACTTCTACAACACGGGCATTGGCACCTTTATATGGGTGGTAACCAACCGTAAAGAGCCACGCAGGGCCGGCAAGGTGCAACTGATTGATGCAACAGACATCAAGACACCACTAAGGAAAAACCTGGGCGAAAAGAACTGCGAGACCAACGAAACCGACCGCCAGCAAATCTTGCAGTTGCTAAACCGCTTTGAAGAAACGCCACAAAGCAAGATATTCGCCAACGAAGAGTTTGGCTATTGGGAAATAAAGGTAGACCGCCCGCTGCGTTTGCGCGTGCTGCCACAAAACGACATCACCGCAGGTAAGCTCACAGCCAAGGAGCAAGAGGCCTGTAAGGCGGCCATGCAAGCCGTTCCCAAACACACGCCGCTAAACAATTGGGATGCCTACGCTGCCGCTTTGGGCAAGCTAACCAAAACGGTTAAGAACAAGCTGCGTGCACTTATCACCGTGACCGACCCCTCTTGCGAGCCCGTTGCAGGCGAAGCCGACCGCGCTTTGCGAGATACTGAGCAGGTGCCACTAACCTATCCAGGCGGCATCGAGGCCTTTATGCGCAACGAAGTGTTGCCCTACACCCCCGATGCCTATGTGGCCGAGGGCGAAACAAAGGTGGGCTACGAGCTTTCTTTCACCAAATACTTCTACAAACCCGTTGAACTGAGACCTCTCGCCAACATCAAAGCCGACATCAAAGCCATTGAAACAGAAACGGATGGACTGCTTGCTGATATTCTCAATGCGTAAGAAGAAAAAACATTAGTATGAAGACATGCAAGAATAGTGGGATTAAATGGATAGGGAATGTACCTAAACATTGGGAAATTTCTAAACTAAAAAAACATTTTATACCTCGTAACCAAAAGGTATCTGATAAAGATTACGCTCCCTTATCTGTAACAAAAGACGGTGTCTTACCACAATTAGATACCGCTTGTAAAACAGAAAATGGGGAGAATCGTAAACTAGTATGTAAGGGAGACTATGTTGTCAATTCGAGAAGTGATAGAAAAGGCTCTGGCGGTGTGTCTCCTTATGATGGATCCGTTTCACTAATCAATATAGTAATGGAACCAACTGATGGTGAACGAGCATACTATCATTATCTTTTTCGTTGCAACAACTTCGTTGAAGAGTTCTACCGTAATGGGCGGGGTATCGTATCTGACCTTTGGACAACACGCTATCAAGAGATGAGGAACATCGATATTCCCATCCCTCCCCTTGCCGAACAACGTGCCATTGTTTCGTATTTAGATGGCAAGGTGGGGCAGATTGACACGTATGTAGCCAAACAAACGCAACAAATTGAACTGCTAAAAGAACTGAAACAAGCAGTTATTGCTAATGCTGTGACAAAGGGAATAGATACAAATCCGAACGCTAAACGAAAACAATCAGGAGTTAATTGGCTTGGAGAAATACCTGAACATTGGGAAGTTTCAAAGTTAAGAAAACACTTTATTCCACGAATCCAAAAAGTTTCTGATAAAGATTTCGCACCGTTGTCTGTTACAAAAGATGGGATATTACCACAACTAGATACCGCCTGTAAAACTGATAATGGAGAAAATCGTAAGCTAGTGCGTAAAGGCGACTATGTTGTTAATTCGCGAAGTGATAGAAAAGGTTCAGGGGGAATTTCTCCTTTTGATGGTTCTGTTTCGCTTATCAATATCGTTATTTACCCAATTGACGGCGAACAAGAATACTATCATTACCTATTTCGCTGCAACAACTTTGTTGAAGAGTTTTATAGGAATGGGAGAGGAATCGTTGCAGACCTTTGGACAACACGCTACCAAGAGATGAAGAACATTGAAATCCCCATCCCTCCTCTCTCCGAACAGCGCGCCATAGTAAGCTATATCGAGGCCAAGACGGCGAGTATAAACAAGCTTATCGATGCTTACGAGCAGCAAGTGGAACGCGTAAAGGAATATAAGCAGCGGCTGATTAGCGATGCCGTAACGGGAAAAATGAATGTAACGGACGAACAAACCCAAACAAACTGAACGCCATGCCTACAACAATGAACGAAAAAGCGTTGGAAGACCTGATTGTTAACTGGCTTACCAACCATAACCAATACGAAATGGGCGACACCAATCAATACGACACTCACTATGCCCTAGACACTGGACGACTTGAAACTTTCCTCAAGCTAACCCAGCCCGCAGAGGTGGAAAAGTCGGGTATCTTCCATTCGCCTGTCAATCGCCGCAAGTTTCTAGAACGCCTGCGTGACGAGATAACAAAGCGCGGGGTGGTGGATGTGTTGCGAAAGGGATTGAAACACCAAAGCAACACCTTTGTGCTTTACAACCCCCTGCCCTCGGCACTTAGCGCCGAGGGCGAAGAACGGTATGCACTGAACAAGTTCTCTGTTGTGCGGCAGTTGCGCTACGATGCACAAAACCCCGCGCTGGCATTGGATGTGGCCATCTTTATTAACGGCTTGCCGGTGATTACGATGGAGCTTAAAAACCAGATAACAGGCCAAAACACGGCACACGCCATTGCCCAATACCGCACCGACCGCTCGCCCAACAACCTGCTGTTTATGCCCAAACGCTGTGCCGTACACTTTGCCGCCGACGATGATACGGTGCAGATGTGCACCAAACTATGCGGAGCCAACAGTTGGTTTTTGCCTTTTAACAAAGGATTTAACGACGGAGCGGGCAACCCCGTCAACCCCAACGGACTGAAAACGGCCTATCTGTGGGAAGAAATTCTTACCAAACGCAACCTTAGCAACATTCTTGAACACTACGCGCAGGTGGTTACCGAGCGCAATCCCGATACCCGGCGTAACATCGAAAAGACCATTTGGCCACGCTGGCACCAGCTGCAACTGGTGCGCGCACTGCTACACGAAACGGCCAAGGGCAACATCGGGCAACGCTTTTTGGTGCAACATTCGGCCGGTTCGGGCAAAAGCAACAGCATCACATGGTTGGCCTATCAGCTTGTAGAGCTGTTAGAGGGAGACCAACCGCTGTTTGACAGCGTAATTATCGTTACCGACCGCGTTAACCTCGACAAGCAGTTGCGCAACAACATGCGGGCTTTTAGTCGCAATGAAAACATCGTAGATGCCGCCAACAGTAGCGAAACCCTGCGGCAACACCTTGTAAACGGCAAGAAAATCATCCTTTCTACCGTGCATAAGTTCTCGTTCATCCTCGACGCCATCGGCAACGAACTGGCCAGTCACCGCTTTGCCGTAATTATAGATGAGGCACATTCAAGCCAAAGCGGCAAGATGGCGGCCAGCACAAACCAGGTGTTGGCAGGTTCGGCAGTGGCAGACGACACGGAGCTAAGCGTTGAAGACGCCGTTAACGAGGCCATTGCCCAATACATGTGCGGGCGGCGCATGGCGCCCAACGCCAACTTCTACGCTTTCACCGCAACGCCGAAGAACAAGACTCTCGAAACGTTCGGCACGCCCTTTATTAAGCCCGACGGCGAAACGGGGCATCGGCCCTTCCACGTCTACTCGATGAAACAGGCCATCGAAGAGGGGTTTATCCTCGACGTGTTGAGCAATTACACCACCTACGAAAGTTTCTATCACATTCGCCGGCGGGTGGAAGACGATCCCGAGTTCGACCGCAAGCAGGCCTTAAGAAAGATACGCCACTTTGTTGAACGCCAACCCGAAACCATTGAAAAGAAGGCCGAGGTGATGGTTGAGCACTTCCACACCTCCGTGGCGCATAAAATTGGCGGACAAGCACGCTGCATGGTGTGCACCACTGGCATACAACGAGCCATCGATTACTTCTTTGCCGTCAACCGCTTGCTAAGCCAACGCGATTCGCAATATCGCGCCATCGTGGCTTTTAGCGGCGATTTCGAGTACAACGGAAAGACCGTTAACGAGGGCAGCCTTAATGGATTTCCCTCTGCGGCCATAGAAAAGACGTTCCGCACGGGCAACTATCGTTTCCTCATCGTGGCCGACAAGTTTCAGACGGGCTACGACGAACCGCTGCTGCACACCATGTATGTAGACAAGCCGCTGCATGGACTGCAAACCGTTCAGACGCTTTCGCGACTTAACCGCACGTGCCCTAAGAAGGAAGATACCTTTGTGCTCGACTTCGTTAACACCTGCGACGACGTTGAACAGAGTTTCCAAACCTTCTACAAAACCACCATCCTGAGCCGAGAAACCGACCCCAACCGCCTGAACGACTTGCTGGCAGAGATAGAGAAACACCAAATTTACACACAATACGAGCTGGAAACGCTGAACCAACGCTATTGGAACAACGCCCCAAGAGAAGCCCTGGACCCCTTGCTCGATGCCATGTGCCAGCGCTTTTGCACCCTATCGGAAGAAGAACAGGTGGAGTGTAAAAGCAGCATCAAGGCCTTTATACGCACCTACGAGTTTCTTTCTACCATCATGGACAGCTGCTCGTTGGAATGGGAAAAGGCCGAAACGCTGCTTAAGCTGCTCGTGCGCAAGTTGCCTTCGCTGGGTACAGACGACCTGACACGCGGATTGATAGAGGCTATCGACTTTGACCGGTATCGACTTGAAAAGAAAGAAGAACGAAAGATACAACTGCAAAACGCCGATACCGAGATAGAACCTGTGCCCACGGCCACCGCTGCAGGTGTGGCCGAACCCGACATGCAACGACTAAGCGTTATCGAAACGCAGTTTAACGAGCTGTTCGGTTCTACCGACTGGGACGACATCGAAGTGGTGAAAAGGCAGGTGGAAGACGTTACGCAACGCGTTACCAACGACAACAACGTGCGCGACGCCATGCTGAACAACGACGAACAGACGGCCGCACAAGAGTGCGACGAGGCCACCAACGTGAAAATGGCCGACATGGCCGAAACCTATACCCAGCTGATTAGTAAGTACATGTCGGAGCCCGACTTCCAAGAGCGGTTTAATCAGCTGATACGCGAACGGGTAAAGGCTGCCATCAATCCCGAATACGATGAGCAAGATTTGGCCTTTAAGCTGCGCCAAGCATTTAAGGAAGACTTTGCCGACTTCTGCGATGGGGTTCATAACGTGGAGTTTGATGAGGTGTTGCGGCTGTTCTTCTGCCTGGTGAATGCCGAAACGATACCCGCCTTGCAGGGCCTTCGGCGGATATTGCGCAACACGCTGAATTGTCTTTATCGAGCACAGCACCGCGAAGAGGATTTCCGAACATGGTATGCCGACCTGGTTAGCCGTTTCGAGGCCTTCCTCAAAAAGATATATTGGCTGCAACATGGTGTGCCCATGCCGCTTGTTAACGATGGCCGTGACCCCGCCTTGCTCGATGCCGTGCGCCATTTCCCACGCATATCCAGTCTTTATCATACGCGTAACCCCAAGCACGAACGCTTTAAGCAGTATTATAATGTGGTGTTTACATGGCGCAATAAGGAGAATCACAGTGCCGAAGACCTGCCCGCCAACTTGCTCCCTGCGGCCCTTCACGCCGCCGTTGCCATGTATCTGTACGCCACAATGGTAAGCGCACCCGAACTGAAAGGCAAACTATGAGCGAGAGAAAACCTCAACCCCAACTGGCCTCATCCCCAACTGGCCTCACCCCCAACCCCTACCAGCCTCACCCCCAACCCCTCTCCAAGGGGAGAGGGGATGATATGCCTTGTGGGGTGTTTGCTTGTTAACTTGTAAACTCATCAACTCATCAACTTACAAACTTACAAGCTCACCACCTCATTAGCTCACCAACTTACAAAATCATCAACTCATCAACTCACAAGCTTACAAGCTCATCAACTTACAAGCTTACAAACTCACCAACTCATTAGCTCACCAACTTACAAAATCATCAACTCATCAACTCACAAGCTTACAAGCTCATCAACTTACAAGCTTACAAACTCACCAACTCATCAACTTACCAACTCATTAACTTACCAACTCATCAACTCAGAAACTCCCCAACTCAAAAACTTAAAATCTTACTTTATATTTTACAATGCGGCTCTAATTTTCGCTCCGTTCTAGCGAAAATTTGGGTCGTAAAGTGGGTAAATTGGTGCAATTTCTAGGCATTCTCGCCTTATGTTTTGTCTGTTTTTCAGAGTAAAACCTGCATTTTGCACCATTTTGCCTTTCTAGTTTGGTTGCCAACTCGTAATTTTGCAAGTCCAATTACCTGCTTTTAGCCCCTAAAATCCCACTTTTTGATGACCATTTTGCCCTTTTTAGCCATGTGTATCGTGGTTCGAGAGGGTTATATTTATGCCATTGTGGTGTATCTTTATGCTTTTTGCCTCGCATTTAGCAGCAAAATGCACTGCATTTTGCACCATTTTACCTTGCGTTTTG
>NZ_KV815142.1:0-251 GCF_001814145.1 Prevotella sp. HMSC073D09
GGAGCGCCTGAAGTCCGTGACCGCGAGGGTCGGCCTAGGGTGAAACCGGTGATTGGGGCTAAGTCGTAACAAGGTAGCCGTACCGGAAGGTGCGGCTGGAACACCTCCTTTCTGGAGGGACGTGCACGATTGCCATCCTCTTTGGGGGATGGGTGTGGTTGTGCTCGCCTTGGTTCTTTTGGTTTTGCTTTCTCTTGTCTGCTGCGCTGTCTATACTCCGATACAGAGGGAATCAGGGAATTGGGTTCCGC
>NZ_KV815143.1:0-3423 GCF_001814145.1 Prevotella sp. HMSC073D09
CGACACCACGCACGAGGACATCTTCTTCTACCACACCGACCACCTCGGCTCCACATCCTACATCACCGACGCCAAGGCCAACGTCGCCCAGTTCGACGCCTACCTGCCCTATGGCGAACTGCTCGTGGACGAACACAGCAGCAGTGAGGAAATGCCGTACAAGTTTAATGGCAAAGAGTTCGACGAGGAGACGGGACTGTACTATTATGGCGCGAGATACATGAACCCAAGGACGAGTTTGTGGTATGGAGTGGATATATTGAGGGAAAAGTATCCTACGGTTGGAGGACAGGTATATTGTGCAGGAAATCCAATTTCTCTTATAGACCCTGATGGAAGGCAACAGCAACTCCCTGATGTCTGGAAAACAATAACACCAGTTATCTCTAAGGATAAATTTATTGGTTGGGGAAATAATCCCTTTTATAATTCATTTAAAAAGAGACACAATAGAAAACCAAATTGTTTAGATTATTCAAAAGAACAATTAAGACAAGTTGGATATACTGCAGGAGGAGCTTACGACACCTCAAATTTGTATCCATATAATGAAGGAAAAAGTGTAAATAAAGTAGAGACTAAAAAGGCAATAACATATATGATGTCAGCATTACAAAAAAATATACCAGTTTTAATTGGAGTGGACGATGCAAAAGGAAGTCCTAATCCAGATAATACAACAGACCACTTTCTTGTCGTTGTTGGAATGGGACATGATAAAGGGGGAAATTATTTTCTGGTTTATGATAATGCAACAGGTAGTAGAGAAGAAGGAACAAGTAAAAATAATAAGCTATATTATGATCCTAGAACGGAGAAAATCTCAGGTAGACTAGAGAATGGTTATGCACAGGATTCACCTAGAGCTTATACCATTACTCAGGTGCGAATATCAAAAAAAATAAAAGCAGAAGAAAACAAAAGAAAAAAGAAATGAGGATCTACATTTTATTCCTATTGCTGTTTTGCGTACAGATACACACAATAGGAGCACAATTTTTAGAACAACAATTATATGATAGTTTATCATATTCAGATGGTGTGTGTGTTAAAACAATCAAGGTTTCGTATTTGTCATTGGGGAGAGACCCCTTAAATGAAAGAAATGATAGTATTGCGTTAATAATAATGAACGCGACTCAAAATACCCCTTATACATCAATGTCCTTTCTTTATAAAGAGCAAAAATACTATATAAGCCTTCATAAAGAATGTAAAATACCAAATATTTCAAAAGGGGAAAAAATCATTTTGCAGATCCAATTTTATAAGGATATAAAACAGCCTTATAAGAATAAGTACCCTTATGCGATAATATCAAAAATAAAAAAATGTTCGTATTCAAAGAAACCATAGTACCCTAGGTGCTCACCAAACCCGCCCATCACGAGGACATCTTCTTCTACCACACAGACTACCTCGGCTCTACATCCTTACATCACCGACGCCAAGGCCAACGTCGCCCAGTTCGACGCCTACCTGCCTTATGGCGAACTGCTCGTGGACGAACATTCTTCGTCTGAAGAGATGCCATATAAGTTCAATGGTAAGGAGTTCGATGAGGAAACTGGGCTGTACTACTACGGGGCGAGGTACATGAACCCGAAGACGAGTTTGTGGTACGGGGTGGATCCGTTGGCAGAGAAGTATCCGAGCGTTGGTGGGTATTGCTATACATTCGGTAATCCACTAAGATTCATTGATCCTACCGGCATGGCTCCTACGGAGGAAGAGGCTGCAAGGATTGCCGACCACGTGTATGGGACAGGACAAGTAAGATTAACTGGCGGTTGGAAAGTTTCAAAATTAAGGTTTAAGAATGTCACTCTTAAAGATGATGATTCTGGTTTCCGCTCAGAATTGTATGAACGAACTGTGAAAGGAAAGACCGAATATGTTTATGCAACAGCAGGGACAGATTTCTCAAGCCTTGAAGATTGGAAGAATAATGCACAACAAATTGTTGGTTGATCAAAGCAGTATGATATTTCTATGCAGAACGCCGAGCGACTATCGAAAGCGATTGGCAATAAAGAATTAACTTTTGTCGGTCACTCGCTAGGCGGAGGTTTAGCTGCGGCGAACGCCTTTAAGACAGGCCGTAGAGCCATGACCTTTAATGCGGCATGGGTTAGTCCCTTCACCATTGCCTGGTGGAATAGGAAGAAAGCAACAATAGACGCATTCATTCACTTCAATGATGAATTGAATAGATTCCAAGTAAAGGTGCTGGGCGTGGGGGCAGACGGCACCCAGCATTGGCGCTTTCGGCATAATTCAATGTTAGGGCATAGCATACAAAACTTTTATAAGCCAGATCCAAAACCTGTTTCTGAGACTCTTGAGCAGAAAATTCAGAATGCACAGCAACAATATATGATGAATCGCCAAAACCTCCCAATTTCATTTTAATCGTAATATGATGTCAAGTAAATTTATATTCATCACTTTAAGCATTTGCGCTCTTTCGCTGACAGGCTGCCGGGATATTCCTGCAAATAAAGCAGATCTGCTGGGAGACGACTATCGCTTGTTTCAAGGCACAATTGCTTGGGACTTAGCTAAGGCTGTGGAAGATCAAAATGTAGCAGAAATTAAGAGGCAAGTGAAAAAACTAAAAGTGCCCGTTGACTACAAGGAGGAGAAATTTGGAGGGACGCTTTTGATGCTAGCAGTTCGCACGAACAAGTATCGTTCCGTAAAGACCTTATTATCCTTAGGTGCGAATCCCAATACCCCAAACGACACAGTACACAATTTTGGGAGAAATGCAGTGATCTTTGCTTCTATGTTTCATAGTGTTTCTGCCGATATACTACGATTGCTGTTGGAAAACGGTGGCAATCCCAATTCTGTAGAATGTGGAGTTCAGGAAGACGGCTTTGGAAATTTTGACCCTGCATGTAATTCAGCCTTATCCTATGCAGTCTTTGCAAGTTTCGAAAAGGTAAAGATACTTGTCGAGGCGGGAGCAGACGTGAACCTCGAAACAAGCGCGACGGATGTAGGAGCAATGGATGCTGCATTTGCACATCAAAGAATGGACATACTACTATATTTATTAGAGCACGGGGCGGATTATCATCGTAAATTTGAAAGGGTTAATCTTGACGATCCCAACTATCCCACCTTCAAGGTAAGCATACTCTATGAATTGCGGCTTCAAGCCTTTCCGCTCGATTCCAAGATGTACCAAGAAAAGCTAAAAGTGATCGCATTTTTGAAGAGACGTGGATTGGATTATTGGAAATATCCATATCCTGATGGAACAATAGAGATCATAAAGAGGGAAATGGGGCCTGAGGACGAACGTCAACTACAATATTTCCTAAAGAAATACTAGCAAACCGCAGGGCCTCACCGCTGGCTGCGCCTCAGAAAAACGAGCAAGCTCCTTTTTCACTCGGCTTGCACTGAAGTTCC
>NZ_KV815143.1:3523-3723 GCF_001814145.1 Prevotella sp. HMSC073D09
ACTACACCATCTATCCCGCCCCCATACTCAGCGTTACGCGCCAGCGTTTCACCAAGCACTATTCTCAGGAACAATCCGCATTGCCAGTGTGGTGAACAAACCCACAACTTATGGCGACGGCATCACATACAGCATCCAAAAGGAGGAAAGCGTATTGAAAAGGGACTCCATTCTCAGCACAGGGACGAGAACGGACAGCC
>NZ_KV815144.1:0-1362 GCF_001814145.1 Prevotella sp. HMSC073D09
TCCATTCTCAGCACAGGGACGAGAACGGACAGCCTCACGACATCCGTCAAGGCCGGCGAAAGGCTGTTCTTCCGCTTGCAGTCGCGCTACTCGGGTGCGGCCGACAGCGTGGCGTGGTCTCAACGGGTGGAATATAGCCGGATTGTTGGCGGCAATGCCACCTACCTGGGGCAAGACCTCTCCCACTATGACGCCGCATCCGACTTCTTGGAAGGAATGACCACGGGCATGTCTTTGCCCAAGGATGGGCGCGTGGAGGTAAAGGCGCCTTACAGAAAGGGGCGGACAGGGAGTCATGTTACGCTTGTCGTGAGAAGGAAAGATTTACACGGCGAACACATCTTGATGGAGAAGAAACTACCAGCCGGCACTTCTGTTGAAGATACGTTTGAGGATGCGTTCGACGTATTGGCGAAAGATTCGGTGCAGCTGACCTTTGAGATGCTGACGGATGCCCCTTTGGAATGGAGAAACATGTCGTGGAAACCAACGTTAAGGTACGTCTCCACACAAGACACGCTCCGTGTAATTCCTTTTAGAAAGATGTATAACAAGCCCGTACTTGTGAGGGCTTCAAGAAATGTTAGGAAGGACCTGGCGAAGAACCAGAAATACGACCCGGGAGTAATTCTCGTGCATAAGTTTAAGGTAAAGCGACAAGATTGGGATAAAGACAAAGATACGGCAACCGTACATGTGAACTTCAACAGGGAGGACGGCACCTTACTGCTTAAGCGCAAATATACCTTAACCAAAGACGACAGCATAAAGGTTGACTCGCTGGCCATTGTTGATGCAGCCTTGCTGGAAGAACTCTGCAAGGGAAAGACACTGGCAACGTTTAGTGTAGAAAACGAGTTGAGGTCGGTTGTTAAGGCTACGGTGGAAGTTTTCCGCGATTCCCTTGTCTTCAAAAAGGATTGGACAAAGAAGAAGATGATCGTCGACCACAAGGAGAGGATCCTCGTCGACACATTTGCATGCTCCGTCTTCTCCGGCTATAATTCCCTTAATTTCGGACACCTTTATAGGGGATGGGGACAGTTCGGCTACAACGGGAATAGGGAATACGCAAGCCGCCCCATTGAAACGGCGGCATTGACCATCGACACCGACGGATACAAGGGCATCGCGGACAATTATGATAAGAGCCGTAAGGAGGAAGACCTCGCAGGCTTGACGGAGCCCAGCAAGCAACGTTTCTTCGTAATGGGTTACAATGCCATGCGCAAGGTCTATATCGGTGCAACCGACAGTGCCTACGTGGGTGTTTCCTTCCAATGCTCCTCACGTATGGGTGAAAGCGAGATTAAGGTAGACAGTGTGCAGTATGCCTCAGGAGAAGGACTGTCTGCACCGATA
>NZ_KV815145.1:0-907 GCF_001814145.1 Prevotella sp. HMSC073D09
CCCAAGCAATGCCCACCACGATTAAGGCTCTGCCCGCAACCTTGCCCACAGTTCTAAGCACAGGGGAACTTTCAATGTACTGCGTGGTTTTCCACAAGGCATCGTTGGCTTTCGCGGCAGCCTACTCTTCCTCGTTCTCTTCCCAATGCACCATGTCGTATGGATAGTAAGGATTGTCTTTTAGGTCGGTGTCGTCTATGTGCATCACTTTGGCCACGGCAGCCACTTCCCATGCCCAGTAGCCAGTGTAGCAGTTCTTTCTTAGGTGACTGTCGTACCAAGAGGCATCCTTGTTTAGGTTGTACCATTTGCCTATATAGTCTTTTAATGCTTTTAGGGCAGCCTTACTGTCTGTGGCTTGCGTTACTTTGTATAGCCCCTTGCATTCTCTTGGGAATCCGAGTTTTTGGGCATGTGTCCTTTTCTCGTTATCTTTCAAGCGTGAGTTCAGCAAGAACCAAAGCAACAAGTCCGGTGTCCAGTCTGCAGGTTTCGCCTCTTCGTCCAAGCGCTGTACGTAGTCTACCAACTGCATGAAGTTTTCATCGGGAATGTTTAGGAGAATGCCCAGTGATATTCTGTTTAGAATGTCATCATATACAGGATTATCACAACTATTATCACGAAGGAAGTAGTCAAAAGAGTCCATATAAATTTTTTGTAGCTCTTTTAGTCCACCGTCCATTGAATATCTTATTTGGATGATATCCATACTGTCGACTCCTACCATATAACAAAAGAACAATTCACTTTCTTGCTCTGTTGTTAGATATGCTTTATACTTGTTGATTGAAGTTAACCTCTTCTCCAACATCTTTTCAAAATGTTTCCTGTCCTTCAATTTATCCCTGATGGGTTGTTCCTGTTCTTTCTTTGAACTTCCAAATATTGCATCAAATAGTCCCAT
>NZ_KV815146.1:0-1674 GCF_001814145.1 Prevotella sp. HMSC073D09
AATTTGTAGAGATTTTAAAAGTCTAGATGACTTCACTTAACCCAGAACTTGCCCATCTGGTGCAAAAGAAGGAATAAAAGAGTGATTTAGATAGTTTTTTAATAACTCTCGATACCCACCACACATGAATGTGTCTGAACGAAAATCAAATCTATCTCTTTCCAGATTAAAAAAATCATAAAACCAAAGAAAATCTATTGAACATTTTCCTTTATGAAGTATAATTCTAATTGCATATATTCTCTCTCTTGGTATAAGTTGTCCATTTATTTTCTCTTCTTCCCTAATGGCGGAAATATCCCATTCAGAAACTAATTTTAGCATATATTTTGGGAAAAGGCGACTATTCGTTTCCTTTATCAGACCAGTTTCATTGGTATAAGAAACACTCTTCTGCTTATCCCATAGCGTCATATTGAAGTCACCTTGCAGGCCACTCTGTTGCATGATGTAAATGGTGTCTTGGAAGTCTCTTGTATGATCGTCCTGCCCTTGAATGCCATTCTTCCGAGTGACATAAACGTTAGCCTTACAATTAAAACAAATAAAGCTGTCTAAATATTGCCATTGAATATTTTTTACGATGCTGTCCGGGAGCTGTTTTATTTGATTATGAATTTGCTGATTACAAGCTTGCAAGTTAAAATGTGATAAGATAGAGAATTTTGAAGAGCGGATGTCTTGAGGTATATTATACCCCAAGACATAAATTATATTGATTATCAAAAGAATAAGTTTCATTATTTACAATCTTCTAATAATAAAAAGGAGTAGAAACGCTAAAAGATGCGTTTACCTTAACTTTCCTGTTGTAGAACATGCTAAATCTGTTCCAAATTATTCGAGTACTTTCTAATCCTTTTCGTTGTCCAGGACTAGCATCTATACCATAATGAGTTCGAAGGGGGATATTGTGCTCTGCTCTCAATTGATTTTCAATGTGAGTTGAGTATTTTTCAGAGTTTGGAATATTGATTCCGTTAACTGTAACCCATGTGCTTTGATCGATAGTTCCCCTCCATGTGTCTTGAATATGCGCCATTTCATGACCTAATCCAATGTAAGCTGGTCTATATTCTGTGCCATATTCATTTAAACCACCTGTTGTTAAATTTGGATTCCATAATATATAAGTTCCATTTATATCTGCTCCATTTTGTTTTCTTTGGGCAATCTCAACGCTATTAGTTGAGTTTATAAGCTCAGAAACTAAAGCATTTCCTACATCTCCTCCCGTTCGTAATTCGTTTAATGCAGATGTCAATGAATTTATAAAATTATCTGTACCAGAATATAATTCTCCATTACTATTTCGGAAACCATATTCTCCATTTTCACCTGCACTATAACTATACTTAATCCTTTCTATCCCTGCTGTTCCATTTGTAATTAAGACAGTTGTTATACTATCTCCATGAAAATCTATTGTATTCATTGGATTATTTGCACAAATATTGTAAGCAGAAAGCTGAGGGTATTTTTCAGCAAATCTATCCACTCCATACCACAAGCTTGTTACGGGATTCATATACCGTGCCCCATAATAGTACAGTCCGGTCTCTTGATCGAGTTCCTTGCCATTGAACTTATACTGCATATCCTCTGTGGATGTGTGTTCATCCACAAGGAGTTCGCCATAGGGCAGGTAGGCATCGAACTGGGTGATGTTGGCCT
>NZ_KV815146.1:1774-1974 GCF_001814145.1 Prevotella sp. HMSC073D09
TGGCATCGGTGATATAAGAGGTGCTGCCGAGGTGATCACTATGATAGAAGAAGATGTCCTCAACGTTGGTTGTGTCCGTTGGGACATAGCCGTAACCCGGTTGCGCATTGTCAGGGTCTTCGGGTTTCTGCCACTGAATGGGTGGACCAGGGACATCTCCCTTGGCGTTGAACTTCGGACGTTGCACCCAACCTTCGGGC
>NZ_KV815146.1:2074-3719 GCF_001814145.1 Prevotella sp. HMSC073D09
GCTGTTTCTCTATCTGCAGCATGCGGGCGGCATAATCGCGCTGCCCGGCCGTTCCTTGGTCATTCATTACTATCGTAGCTTATCTTTTATACCTTTTAAATTTTCCTGACTCATACTTAAATGCAATAGACTCTTTGAAAACAAATAATGTATCATCATTTAATTGAGGAGATTCTTTTTTTAGATGAAGTTGGGCATTTATTGGTTTAATAAATAAATCTATGACATCATTGTTTACATTCCTGTTAAGTAAATAAAAGAATGTTCCATTCATAAGTATACAGCCCTTTATTTCAACTCCTATACCCCAAAAGAAATCTAAACCTAAATATTGGTCAATAATATCATTATGAGAGTCTGTATGTGAGAGTATCAGATAAATGTCATTATCCTGTTTCTGAAAAGATAAAACATATATTCCCGAAATACATTTCTCGTCATTGGTAATAGAATCGATTATGATAGATAATGAATTATTTGTTGCACAATATAATGGAATAGAAGCTCCTATACCGTTTTTACCTCTTACTAAAGAGTACGAAGTAAGACAAATCATTATACAAATTATTCGATACATATATCTATCGTTTTTGAGGTGGAACAACAACTTCATTCAATACCCCGGGTATATCATATTGGTCAAAACTTTTATATTCTATTCTATTGTAAATTTTTAATTCAATATTAGGATAGATACTTTTGGCATCTTTTGCGAATTTTATATCTCCCGGAGAATAACCTACACTCTCTGGAAGGTGTGAATGTATAGCATAATCAATAGTAAAATTATAATTATTTTTATATTTCTCAAATGTATATCTCATTCCTACTTCTGACCCCTCTTTATGTGAGGTTGAAATAAGATTGAAACTCGTATTGTCCTTTGAAGAGACTTTTGTATTAGACCATTCTACATCTGAGTTTTTTGCGAGAAACTCAAAAATATTAGATGCTATTTGCTCATCATCAACTGTATATAAATCAAACTCATACGTAGATATTTTATTCCCGTCGGCATCCTTTGATGTTCTACCTTGCACTTGTGTGGTAGTTTTACTCTCATTAAAGGACTTTGGCACATCAATCTTTGTGTTTTTATCTATTCCTCCTTGTCCATCATATGCAAAAATGGTATTAAAGTCATTGCTATTTTCTTCTATAAGTTTAATTTCTCCATCAAGATTCAATATACAATCATTTTTTCCATTGGGATCTATTAAATTGATGGGATTATTATGACAATAAATATATGGACTAATTTCTGGATACTTCTCCGCCAATGGGTCTACCCCCAGCCACATGGAGATTTTGGGATCCATGTATCTGGCTCCGTAATAGTATAAACCAGTTTCTTCGTCTAATTCCTTGCCGTTGAACTTATACGGCATCTCCTCCGTAGACGAGTGTTCGTCAACGAGCAGTTCGCCATAAGGCAGGTAGGCATCGAACTGGGTGATGTTGGCCTTGGCATCGGTGATGTAGGAGGTGCTGCCGAGGTGGTCACTATGATAGAAGAAGATTTCCTCGGTGGTGGTCGTGTCGGCAGGGACATAGCCATACCCTGGCTGGGCATTGTCTGGATCTTCGGGCTTGTTCCATTGGATGGGTGGGCCGGGAACATCTCCTTTCTTGTTGAACTTCGGTC
>NZ_KV815146.1:3819-5436 GCF_001814145.1 Prevotella sp. HMSC073D09
CGGCCGTTGCACCCTTCATCGTAGGAACACCGGGAGGTGTGCCTAAGGACTTGTAATACTCCTCGCGCTGTTTCTCTATCTGCATCATGCGGGCGGCATAATCTTTCTGATCTGCCGTAACATTATTGCTACTGACACCATAGACATTGCTAAACTTGCCTACACCAGGTTTGCTTAACCTTATTCATTATCTATTTACATTTCTTTATTTCAGCTCCATATTGTATACCGTTTTCATCTTTTAAATATTCATATATTGCCCTTAAATACATAATGGTCTCGGCATTAGTTAATTTATTCTCGGATAAGAATGTAGAGTACTCCTTAATTATTCCGTTTGGATTAAATGCGCCAACACTTTGGAAGAAGAAAATCTTTTTATCACGATAAATGAATATTTTTCGAGGAAAATGTGGCCCTTGCCCTTTAAAGGCATAGATTCCATTTACCATTTTTTTTTCCTTTTTATCTAGTAAATTATACACATTCGCACTTGCATTGACAAACTCTTTACCGTAACCTTCATCAAGTTGTGTGGCAATACTCTTAGGAACTAAAACTTGATAGAAAGGGAGCTCGCGTTTGTTCTTTGCGGATAAAAGATACGTACAACAAATCAATAATAATAAAAATAGTTTCTTTCTCATTTCATTTTGTTATTTAATTCTCGTGACTGTTCAATTATTTTATTCTCAACTTTATTAGGAGCCGTTTCTTTATTCGGTCTAGTTCCTCCCTTGTTTTTTAGCTCGTATCTAAGATCTTTGTTTATCTCCTTTCGGTCAGTACCATGTACGATTTCGTGACCTGCAACAGCCCCTATTGCTTGGTCTATTGTCAGCCCTTTATGTTTTGGATTCTCTGTTTTTGCATCTTCTTTTAGAGTTCCCTCATAAATTGTAATAGAAGATTCAGTAATTCCAAAAGTCCTATTCTTACTTACTCTTCGGCCATAATTATCCTTAGAATTAAAGTTCCCTTGTACAGTCTCCCCATAAGTATAACTATTTCCTCCCTCAACTTTTGTTATTTTAGTCTCACTTGAAATTTTCATTTTAACACGAATCTTGGAATTGATAGCCCGTTTGAGGCTCTTCATTCCCTCTTTCGTTAGCATGAGCACATTGACGATTCTTTTGATATCTTTTGTCGCATACTTTGTAAAAATGATCATCCTTTGTTTATTTATATATACAGCAATCCTATTTTTAGGGTCAGTAATCTTCTCTCCATTAGGGTCAACAAATTTAACAGGGTTACCAGCACAATACACATACCCACCAATTGTCTCATACGTCTCAGCCAATGGATCCACTCCATACCACAGACTCGTCTTGGGGTTCATATATCTCGCTCCGTAGTAATATAGCCCCGTCTCTTGGTCGAGTTCCTTGCCATTGAACTTATACGGCATTTCCTTGGACGAAGAATGTTCATCCACGAGCAGTTCTCCATAGGGCAGGTAGGCATCAAACTGGGTGATGTTGGCCTTGGCATCGGTGATGTAGGAGGTGCTGCCGAGGTGGTCACTATGATAGAAGAAGATTTCCTCGGTGTTGGTCGTGTCGGCAGGGACATAGCCATAACCCGGTTGCGCATTGTCAGGGTCTTCGGGCT
>NZ_KV815146.1:5536-6085 GCF_001814145.1 Prevotella sp. HMSC073D09
CGATGATGGTGTTGTAGCCATAACCGGTGTTGTCAGGATCGGCCGTCGCACCCTTCATCGTGGGCACTCCCGGTGGCGTGCCCAGCTTGCGGTAGTAGTCCTCACGCTGTTTCTCTATCTGCATCATGCGGGCGGCATAATCTTTCTGTCCAGCCGTAACGTTGTTGCCGCTGATGCCATAAACATTGCTGAACTTGCCTACACCGAGTTTACTTGCTACACGTTTATCGCCAATAAAGTAATGCTTGGTGAAGCGGTTCTTTGTCACAGTGATTATCGGAGCAGGATAAATGGTGTAATCCTCCGTTTCATGGAACGTGATTCCCTGCGGTGCACCATTGATATATACGCCTTCAAGGTCGCCGTGGCTCTTGACGATGCGCTCACCGGCGGCATTGTAGGTGTATCGGCTGGTCTTGCCGTTGTCCGACAATACCTTCAGGCGGTTGTCCTCGTCCCAATACATTCGCCGCTCCGTGTTCAGGCTGTCATCCTCCACCAGCGTGGGGTTACCATTGGCATCGTATGTATAATGCTCATGCCCAATCT
>NZ_KV815147.1:0-684 GCF_001814145.1 Prevotella sp. HMSC073D09
CCACGGCTCCCACGCAGATAGGGCATGAGCATTACACCTACGATGCCAATGGCAACCCAACACTGGTGGAGAACGACAGTCTGAACACCGAGCGGAAAATGTATTGGGACGAGGACAACCGCCTGATGGTATTGTCGGACAACGGCAAGACCAGCCGATACACCTACAATGCCGCCGGTGAGCGCATCGTCAAGAGCCACGGCGACCTTGAAGGCGTGTATGTAAATGGTGCGCCACAGGGAATGACGTTCCACGAAACCGAGGATTACACCATCTACCCCGCCCCGATTATCACCGTGACGAAGAACCGCTTTACCAAGCATTACTTTATCGGCGACAAACGAATTGCCTCCAAACTTGGGACAGGTAAGTTCAGCAACGTTTATGGCATCAGCAGCAACAACGTTACGGCAGGCCAGAAAGACTATGCTGCCCGCATGCTGCAGATAGAGAAACAACGCGAGGACTACTACCACAAGCTAGGCACGCCACGGGGTGTGCCCACGATGAAGGGTGCGACGGCCGATCCCGACAACACGGGTTATGGCTACAACACCATCATCGGCGAGCTGGGCGACCACTCTGTACCCGAAGGTTGGGTGCAACGACCGAAGTTTAACGACAAGGGAGATGTCCCTGGTCCGCCCATCCAATGGCAGAAGCCCGAAGACCCTGACAATGCGC
>NZ_KV815147.1:784-2727 GCF_001814145.1 Prevotella sp. HMSC073D09
AAGACCCTGACAATGCGCAACCGGGTTACGGCTACGTGCCTGCCGACACCGCCAACCACGAGGACATCTTCTACTACCACTCCGACCACCTCGGCTCCACTTCCTACATCACCGACGCCAAGGCCAACGTCGCCCAGTTCGACGCCTACCTGCCGTATGGTGAACTGCTCGTGGATGAACACAGCAGCAGTGAGGAGATGCCGTACAAGTTCAACGGCAAGGAGTTCGACGAGGAAACGGGACTGTACTATTATGGTGCTAGATATATGAACCCGAGGACGAGTTTGTGGTATGGGGTGGATCCGTTGGCGGAGAGGTATCCAAGTGTTGGTGGGTATGTATATTGTGCCGGAAATCCAGTAAAGTTATTGGATTCAGATGGAGCAAAAGTACATGTTGCTAACACAGCATCGTTTTCTGTACTGCTTTCTAGTTTACCCGCAGGAGCCCGTTCGGTAATAGTGTTGGATAAAAACCTTTATATTGAGTTGAGTTCTGTAGAGGAAGCTTGTAGAAGAAACCCCACAAGTAAGAATCTTGACATTTTAAAGAGAATTGTTTCAGACAGAAGAACTGTAGACTTTGACGCGACTTCGAAAACATATATGTATATGGATTCTTCAGGAAAAATTGAGTCTAAAGATTTTAAAGAACCTAAACGCTCAAATGAATACCAGATTAGGATGAGGAACTATTCTGGACCAAAGGAACTAAGACAGCAATATTCTCTCGTATTATTGAAACAGGGTCTTAAAGATGAGATAGAGGTTGTTGGTAATTTTGGTGCAACCTTGCGTCCTACAGATGAGCAAAAGGCATTTCCTGGTGGAGAGATTTCTCCCTCAAAGAACTTTAAAGTTTTTATAAACCCACTTGCAACTCCGGAAGAGCAAGCAAAAGCCGTTGGTCATGAATTTGATGGCCATTTGTATATGTATTTAATTGGCAAAGACCCTCGTCATGGTGGCTCAACAGGAACGCAGGATGGCAATATAGAACTAGAAAATCAAATAAAGGAAAGAGAACATGAATCCATTCGTAATTTTAAAGAGAAATAAGATCCGCTTGTGCATATATATGCTATTATTCATCTCTAATGCCTCTTGTGGACAGAATAGAATTGTTATTTCTGATAAGGAACAAGAGAGTAGTGTATTATATGATGTTCAAGGGCTTAAATACGAGCAGCTTTGGCGATTTAATAATACAATCGTAAGAGATTGTTACTTCTCAAGGAAAGGAGAAATTATTGATAATGCAACTTGGAACGTTGAAATTCAAACGCTACTTAAATTAAAAGACAAAATTTTGCGTAAATTCCGCGTTGATGATGAGACATTCACATCGGGTACAGCTATTGTGCTTTTACTTGCCGTACCTAAATCTAACATTTTAGAACTTAGGCTAGCTCGTGGTTTAACATCTTCGTTTGATAAAGAAATGTTAAGGGTGTTAAAGGATGTTGAGCAAGAGGTTCTTGTATTTTCAGATAAGCCCATTGCGGTGTTTATTCCGATAAGAATAACAATAGATTAAAGAAATTTAGTGGTAACTAACAATTATACAGGCAACCATCGAATACGACGCCTACGACCGCACGACGAAGGTTACGCTGCCCGACGGGGCTATGACCACGACGGCCTACGGCATCGTCTCCCATGACGGCGAGCCGATGCTTGAAACAAGGGTGACCGATGCGCTCGGCCGCCATGCCGAGAGCTATACCGACGAGAAGGGGCGCAACCGCGAGACGGTTCAGCATGCCTCGGGCGACAACATCACCGTGAAGTACGACTACGATGCCGTGGGACAGGTAACCGCCGTGCATCACCCCAACGGCAAGGCCACGACCTACGGGTACGACCTCTTGGGGCGCAAGCTGCGCGTGAACCATCCCGATGCGGGCGAAGTGACCTGTACCTACGATGCGGCGGGCAACCTCC
>NZ_KV815147.1:2827-3219 GCF_001814145.1 Prevotella sp. HMSC073D09
CGCGTTACCTACACCTATGGCAAACCGGGCGAGAAGTACAACCGTGCAGGCAGGCTGGTGCTGGTGGAAGACGCGTCGGGCGGCGAGGCGTATTACTACGGCAACCAAGGCGAAGTGGTGAAGACGGTGCGCTCGGTGATGGTGAGCACCGCCGACGTGCGCACCTACGTCTACGGCGCCACCTACGACAGCTGGAACCGCGTGCGCACCATGACCTATCCCGACGGGGAGGTGGTTACCTATCATTACAATGCGGCAGGGCAAATAGTTCGCCTTTCGGGCAATAAACAGGGGCGTGAGAGCGTTATTGTTGACAGGATAGGTTACGACAAGGACGGGCATACCGTCTATACCAAGCTGGGCAACGGCACGGAGACAACCTACACCTACGA
>NZ_KV815148.1:0-385 GCF_001814145.1 Prevotella sp. HMSC073D09
CCACCTACCAATACGACCTGCTGGGGCATAAGCTCAAAGTGAACCACCCCGACGCGGGCGAGGTGACCTGCACCTACGACGCCGCGGGCAACCTGCTCACCAAGCTCACGGCGGAACTGAAGAAGACCATCTCCGACAAGGCGGCAATCACCTACACCTACGACTACGAACGGCTGAGCGAGGTGCTCTATCCCAAGAACCTCTTCAACCGCGTGACCTACACCTACGGCAAGCCGGGGGCCAAATACAACCGCGCGGGCAGGCTCGTGCTGGTGGAGGACGCCTCGGGCGGCGAGGCCTACTACTACGGCAACCAGGGCGAGGTGGTAAAGACGGTGCGCTCGGTGATGGTGAGCCAGGCCGACGTGCGCACCTACGTCCACGC
>NZ_KV815149.1:0-22691 GCF_001814145.1 Prevotella sp. HMSC073D09
GCGCTACTAATTGCCCGAAACTTTCTTACCTCCCGCATCTCAGCCGTGTCGTCGGCCCGCATGTTGCGGATGCCGCAGGACATAAGTGCCGCGTGGCGCGTCACTCTTTCTTCCCTTGCTTGTGCGATAGTCAAACCCCTAATCAGGTGGTTATTGCGGCGGTGTCCCACCTCTTCCCATTCCGAACAGAGAAGTTAAGCCCGCCTGCGCCGATGGTACTGCAATGCAATGCGGGAGAGTAGGTGGCCGCCTTTTTTCATACGAAAGCCCTGAGTGCAAACGTCGCACTCAGGGCTTGTTCGTTTTTGGGAGTTAGTGAGGGCTTAGGTTTGTGAGTTAATGAGTTTGTGCTTTTGTCTTCGGTTTATACAATTCCCCAAGGGCAACTAACATGTCTTACATTATCGTAAGTATTACAGCTTAGTTGTTAATAGCTCTTTGAATATCTCTTTACTATACTCAACGAAACGCTTGTTTAGTTTTACATCACTTAAATCTACCACAATGATGCTGTCTTGTACTTCAAAGACAACAGTTTCGTAGGTCAAACTTACCGATTTGCAAGTGTTATAAGTAACATCACCATTACATTCTGCATATATCCCATTTAGTTCAGATTCTGGGTCATCGTCCTCCCCCAATGTTATAGGCCTTTGGAAAAGGATATAGTTCTTATAATCAAATTTATCATCGGCTAATCCAACCATATAATAGTTGTCTTTTTTATTTCTACTTGCAGTAATAGCTTTTGCTTTAAATTCCAGTCTAAACATAAGTAATGTTATTAGTGTTATACGTTGGCAGAATTAGTCTCTCACTTAGCCATTCCGACAAGGGAATAAATAAGGTAAATCGTTCTGTCCTGTCTGTTGTACTAAATTATTCTTTTTCAAATGTCTCTTCTATATTTTACTGATGAAGATGTGTCCCTTCTCTGTTGCACAACCATGACAGCCGCTCTACCAAGATGGATTGTTGGCTTTCCCCAAAAGCGTCATCACGTATGTCAATACCTAGCTTAATGCAGTAGGAAATAAGTGCATCTTTATCTAATCTTCGTTTTATCATTTTTTGTTGATACAGCTCTTTGTCTTCAAATGGTTGGATTTCCCCTTGGCAGAGAAATTTCCATTTGGGGTCTTTCATTGCATAGACAGTACGTACTTTTTTCCCCTTTTCTATGTAACTAAACGCATTCATTGCATCATGTGTGTCGTTTGTGCTGATTTGAAAGCAATAGGCTTTTATTCTTAAAGCCTTGGAGATTTGATAGGCTAACGAACTTAATCCATCTGAATAGTTTGAGAACATTATACACTTGTTCTCACATGTCCTTGGAGTGAAGAAATATAGCTTTTCAAAATGCGCACCTCCTTTAAGCGGACTTGTTTCGTATAGGTCGAACTTAAATGGCGTGCGTGTTATTTTGTACTTTTCACTGTTTCCCCATCTTTTCTGAATGTAGCCCTTTATTTGTTCTAATGGACAATCTAGGCATGTGAAAGTGAAATACTCGAATTGATTTATACGCATAGTTTCCTTGGTGAAGGTGTGAATGTGCTTTTACCATACCACTATCGTAAGTGAATAAGCATCTTTTCCGTTAAAATAGTCAAGGTGGCCGTAATATGCCCTTGCAAGGCGGCCAATAGTTTATAACGATTAACGCCCTGTTCGGTTTTTTATTGCGTTGAAAGTCTGTGAAAAGGTGGTCTTTTCACTAACCGGTAGCAGGTTAATGACTTTAAGATGCTTTCTAATGATTGATATGAGTTACAATATTTGGTTGTTGTTGATGCGTTTTCACCTATATGTTTGATTTCAGAGGATTTGCTGGTACTGCAATGTAGGAAAGTGGTGGCCGCTTTTTTCATACGAAAGCCCTGAGTGCAAACGTCGCACTCAGGGCTTGTTCGTTTTATGGATTCCTGATGGTTGCTTATAATGCAATTTCAAGCGGTTTGTTGTATTGAAGGTGCATTATGCCGAGTGGGTAAGCTAGTCGGTCCAGAATACGCCATTGTTAAGGTCGACATCTGAACAATCCCAGTTCTCAGGGCTGTCGTTATTGAACGAAGTTCCCTCTTTGCTACGAGTATTGTCGCCCTTGGTGTATTCCATCTTTGATGTCTTGTCGACTAGGTTACTGTGTGCATCGCTCCATTCAGGGCTGTTGCTATAAGTAACGGTTCCGTCTGCATTAAACGTAACTCTTACATTTAGGAAAAGCTCAGCTTTTTTCCTTGCTTCGTCTTCCATGTATTGTTTATTCCAGATTATGCCTTCCAGTTCTTTGTCTTCGTTTGAGCTTAAAGTCAATTTTACGCACAAAACGATGGCGATTATAACTATTCCGACAAATCCTAATGTTTTCATGTTCTTTGATTAATATAGTTTATTGAAGTGAGGTTTGTCCAAGGTGTTGGAGTGAGACAGGTAATAAAGTGCGGACAACTAGCGTCACCTAAACGTACAATAGGGATGTAACAAGAATGATGCTTACACGTCATTACCTTTGTGTCTGTAACATGTTATTATATCATAGGCATTCGTTTTTTGGTATTACGGCTGCAAAGTTACAAATTTACTTTAATACTACCGCACTTTTTTAGATATATGTAACGGATTATGAATGTTAATTTGCCGAGTTGCATCAAGGGGGTAAATACCTGGGTACGCTATACAATAGTATTGGTATGTGTGAATATTGCCAAGTTTATGCTGTGCAACTACCATTTGATTATTTGACTGTTACATGAGTTCGCAGCCATTTGATGGTCGTTCCAACGGTAGCAACCCAAAGGTACTAGGACAGTATTAACTGCAACTTATGCACTCGCCTACATGTCGTTATTTTCGTAGTTGTCGAAGTCGACGGCGCGCTTTGCATCTGCTTGCGATGCATCTCCACGTTCAGTGCCGGGGTTTAGGCTAGTGCCTTTCGAGCCACAAAGGAACATAACCTTAATACATAGCAAACCAATGGTTGGCTTTTTGTAGATGTTCTTTTTCATAGGATGATTATTTGCTGTTTGTTATGGGATGAGAATGTTTAAGATATAGACTACAACTGTAATCTACCGAATTAGTATTTTCTTGTTTCGCCGTACATATACCTGCCCCACTTGTTGCTGCTCTTTCTTTATGCACCTTCCGTCTAGCGTGTACCATGTTTCGTTTTCTTCATCGCGCTGTTCTTTATGCGGGAGTTCAACAACGGTTGTCTCATCGGCTACGAATTGGTATTGTTTAGCAGCAGCGGCAGAAGAAAACTTAAAATAAGCCCTTAGCCCAGACATTGTGCGAGCGTTGTTGGCAGGTAAGAATAGTTTATTGCCCTGTAAAAACTGCTCGGTATCGTCGGCTGCGAGTTCTTTTGCGTTGTATGTTCCACAAAACGACACCCCATCGTGCGTAACCATGCTTGCGTAAGGGGCGATGATGTCGGTGTTTGCCATTGTCCACGACTTAATGTTGTGGGCAGTTCTTAGTAGATAAGGCACGCCTGCTTGTAGTTGTGTTACAGGGTTGAAGTGCAGTTTGTTGTTTGAAACAGCCGCGAACGCCATCAAGGTATGTTCTCCGAAGGCCTCTTTTAGCTCAGCTGTGCTCATGTCGAACGGAAGGCAAATGGTGTTCCATCGTTCTGCTTTCAGTTTCCGTTTAACTACAATAGCAGTGTTCGTTGTCGTTATAATGGAGTTTTGTGGTTTCTTTTCGTCCAAAACAAATTCTTTCCTTATTCCATTGCGTTGTAGAGGGATAAAGTAAATTTCCCCTTCTTTAAAGGTATAGAACAAGCCCGTGAGCGTGTGATAGGTTTGTTTCGTTGGTAAGGTAAACGTTAAGTTAAACGCACGGAGCAACTCTAAGCTATGTCCGTTCACCATCAGTTCTGCTTTACCCGTCCTACCTTTTACCTTTACCGCGACATTGGGTTGATAACCAAAGACACAATCGTCTAGGTTTAGTTTCGTGCAATCTAATTCTGTCGGTGTCGGTGGCTCTTTATGTTCTACTTGAACGTGGCCTGTACCGTCGTTTTCAACCATCAATACGGGAAAATAATTGCGTACGAACTTGCCAAGTACAAATCCCGACAGTACGTCGCCTGTTTGAAAAGGCATGGTGTTGTTGAACTTTAAAGCCAAACAACCCGTTTTATCACGAACGAATGCCCACTTATTGCGAACGAATACCACTTCGGCCGCATTTAAAGAAAGGTTGTACAGACTTTCTGTGTCGTGTTTCTTGTTAAACTCACGAATGTTTGCGGCCCCTTTAATTCCACTCCAACATCTCATCACACATGTTGTCATGCAGGGTGCATGCCTCTCATCGCCCAAATAAACGGCCGTGAGTGTGGTTGTACCAGTTGCAATGGGTGTGGCATTGGTGCCGTCGGCATTGAGTTCCAGTATTTTGTTATTGCCCGAAAGGTACATCAAATCGTTATTTTCGGCCCCTTCGAGATGTGGAACAGGTAGTTTGTCGCCTTTAAAGAAGTCGTAGGCTGGTTGAACAAAGCTTATCGTTGTTGGTTGTTTAGGCGAAACGTCGGCCAAATGCACCTCGATACGTTCGAGCCTCAGCACTTCTTGACTATTGTTCGTTATTTCCATTTGGCGCGATTGCCCCACCCAAGCCTGCCCTTCTTGTTGGAAATAACCCGAAGGGGTGGTAAACTGCTCTGAACGAAGAGGGATTGCGCCTTTGGCAACGTGCAGTACAACCTTTGTGATACATTTGTTGGAAAGCGACTTCCCTAGCAATCTGTTGCCAGGGTTGAGCAATAGCGTATGTGTTTTTGGGTTTACCGTTGGGTTACCTTTGCCTTCGCCTTTCGGAAAAATGAGTTGGCAATGCTTACTTTCCTTGTCGGTATTGGTGTGATTGGCATAATCGAAAGTTTCGATAATGTTTTGCGCCTTTGCCGTTGTGCCGACAATGAGAAGTGAAAGCAGAAGTAGCTTGTTTATAAGTTGATGAGTTTGTGAATTCATGAGTTTAGTTTTTGAGTTTATTAGTTTTTTGACTTCATGTGTTTGTTATTTTTTGAGTTTACGAGTTTATAAGTTTGTTTATGTGTTGATGAGTTTTTGAGTTTGAAGGGTGGTGAGTTCTTATGTCTTCTGCCTTTTTCTCTGTGGTAAGCTCGGAATTTCGTAGTATGAGCCATAAAGCGATAAGACTTAAACTCATCAACTAATAAACTTATCAAGTCATAAACTTACTCTTCTGATGGCACATTGTCGGCTAGTTCTGCCGTGTATAGTTGCACATATTGTTGTGCCACCTTTACGTAATCGTGGTGCTTGGCTACGTATTCCACACTTTGGCGTTTGTGTTGCATCAGTTTTTCCTTGTCGGCAATGGCCTGTTCTAGCTTCATATACACGTCTTCTTCGTTTGGCAGTACGTTTATTATAGGCCGCAAATGCGTTTCGCCTAGCAGTTCGTAGCCCTCTGGTTCGCCTCCGCCAACGCAAACAATGCCCTTGCTCATGGCCAAAAGGGGGTTCATTGATGGGGTATAGCTATAAAGTTGGTCTAAAATAAGGTCGCTGTTTTCCATCAGTCGTTGGTATTCGGCAAAGGGAATCGACTCTACCTTCACCAATTCCACTTCGTTTGTGTGCTTTTCCACCAGCCGAAGGGCGGCAGCCAACATCACGTCGGTGCCCTTATAGGCATGTCGCGACTTGTTGATGCCGATGAAAATCTTAACCTTTTGCCCAATGGGTACGATGGTTGCAGGTGGACATGGCATCTTAATGGGGAAGGGGATGAAAACGGTTTTATGGGGGAAAAGTGGCTGATAACACACCCAATACTCGTAAAGCCCGGTGATAATGCCGTCGCAGTCGTGTGCGATATACTTGTTCAGTCGTTCTTTGCTCGTACCAATCCAGTCGGCCGTTTCCTTCAAGGCATCTTCGTTTTGCCTCAGTTCGTTGCCAAGGTTAAAGTCGCTATATCGTAAAGGCTTGCGTGTTTGGCATTCGTTCACCCAATAGTAGTCCATGCCAAAGGCGCAGAGAAACACGCGCTTGTTGTGTTTGCGCAGGTAGCGGTACAGCGAAAACAGCCTTTTGGCCTTCATTTCAACGAATATGGGGTTGATAAGCTGCACCACATCATAGCCTCGCAACTTGGGTAACGCCCACAAAAGACGAAGGGAAAAGCTTATTTTGCCCCACAACCCCGCAGTGCGTTTGAGGTCGATGTCGCGCGGATAGTCTTTCCAAAAGTCGCCGTTAGAGGCCACCGTAACTTGATGTCCCAGCTGTCGCAGCCCTTGGGCCAAGGCATTGTGCACGTTGCTGTATTCGCCTAGCAGTAAAATCTTCATGAAGCAACCTTTGGTAACACCCTACAAAGTAAGCGCCTGCCAGCCTTGAAGTTGGTAAAGCGTCTGAACCATTGGTATTTTTGGCTGTAAGGCTTGTCGGGAAGTGGGAACAGGCCATTGCGATGCAGGCGCGCCACGCATTTTTCCAGATGCCTAGGCGACCTCGTGTCTACGATAATCTTGTACAGATAGTCCATCGTTAACTGTGCCACACGTCTTTGCAAAGCATCTCTGTTAGCCGTTGGTCCCGTTGCCGCCATCTTTTTTAGCTGCATAATAACATCTTCCAAGTCGCTTAGCCGTTTGGCAACGCTCTTGATGTCGTTTCGATGCGTGATAGAACCTTCGCGTTTTCGGTAGAAATAGGCGTGGGCGTTGGTAACAAATACGCGTTCGGCACGCAGCAATAGCTGTGGCGTAAACTCCTCGTCTTCGTGGTATATGCCTTTCCGAAAGCGCAACGAACCGGCAAGCTGGCGTTTAAAAAGGTAGCCCCAGGCAGCAGCATGCAGATTGTTGTGGCGCATATAGCGTGCTCCGTCTATTGGCCCTTCATAGTGTGTGGGAACGTTTTTGGGGGTGTTTTGTGTCTGATTAAACATCACCACGTCGGGTTCTTGATAGCGCATGATGTCTAGACAGTGCTCGTAAGATGCGCGCAACAAGTAATCGTCGGCGTCGATAAATTGCACAAACTCGCCAGTGGCAAGTCTTAGACCTGTGTTCCTGGCATGGCTTAGTCCGCCGTTCTTTTGTCTAACGTAGATAATGTGGTCTTGAATGTCGCGCAAGTCGTTGATGGGCGAATAGTCCGATCCATCGTCAACGACAATAATCTCGCGCTCTTCATTGCTCAGCGACAGCGACAAGATGCTGTCCAGGCATTGCCTGAGCATGTTTAAGGGTTCGTTGTGATAGGGAATGACAAAGCTAATCATTTTGTTTTCATGAAACGGTGTAACAATAGATGTATCTGGCATAGACTCTTTATGCCGAAAACCTTAATCCAAAAGGCTTTGGCGCGCGTGGCAAAGGGCATCGGGGCTTTTAGCACGAAGTGCCAACTTAGCGGATGACGAGCCAGCCTAATGGTGGTGTCGCCTTTGCGGTAAAGGTCTATTTGCATGTTAAGCAAATGCAGGTGAAAGCGTGCTTGGGCCTCGCTTGTGCAGCCGTTGGGCGGGATGATGCTTTTTTGCACACGCATGTTCCACACCAACAGTTGCGCCAATTCGTAGGCACTGGCCTTTTGGGTGATGCCTTCGGGGTTCAGCCAGTAGTGGTATGCGCCTTGGTTAATGGTAAGTATGTTGCCTGCTTTGGCCAAAAGGCGCGCCGTGGTGATAAGGTCTTCGAACACCTTTCCTTCGGGAAACCGCACATTGGCAAAGAGATTGGCGCGCCACAGCTTGTTCCAAGCATAAGCATGCAGGTAGCCTTGCTCTTCATACCAATAAAGGGCTGGCTTATGGTGCTCTTGTTCGGCAAAGGTGAGCAGCTGCTCGTGTTGCGAAAGCCAACCCTTCAACACGGGAAACTCCACGATGTTGCATTGCGGATGTTGCGCAAAGGCATCGGCGGCGGCCTGAAACGTGTTGGGCGCGATAGCGTCGTCGGCATCTACAAAGGCCAAGAAGTCGCCCTTAGCGTGGGCGATGCCCGTGTTGCGAGCCTTGCTCAGTCCGCCATTGGGTTGGTGCAGCACCGCTATTCGGCTGTCTTTTTCGGCCCACGCATCGCATTTTTGCGCGCTACCATCGGTAGAACCATCATCAACAAGCAGCACTTCCATATTGTCAAACGTCTGTTTGAGCACGCTCTCTACACAGCGGTCGAGTGTGTGCTGCATGTTATATACAGGTATGACAACACTTATTTGCATGATGTTTTATTTACAAAGTTACATTAAAAAGTAATAATGACCAAAATTTTTCGTTGTTATAGTAAAAAAGATTGGGTTATTGTAAATAATCGCCTGTAAGCTGCAAAGCTGCACCCTGCCTAGGCATGCGCCAATACAAGTACCTTGTAGTGGGGCTACAAGCGGCTTGTACAGACACTACAAACGGCTTGTAGTGCCACTACAAATGGCTTGTAGCCCCACTACAAAGGGCTTTGTACAGATGCGTTGCAGAGAAAGCTGAGGGCAGACGAAGGCTTAAAGCCACTTCTTTTTTACTAGATTTAAGAATGAGACAACAGGAAAAGACAAACGGCTATGCGCACATACTGAAATATATGGGTGTGTTCGGCAGTGTTCAGGGGGTGACAATCGGCTTGGGTATTATCCGAAACAAGTTGGTGGCCGTGCTTATCGGACCTGCCGGTGTGGGCATTATCTCCCTGTTCAACTCGGCCATTACCCTGCTTACCAACACGGCAAACATAGGGTTGGGCGTTAGTGGGGTGCGCAATGTGTCGGAGGCTTACGAGGCAAACGATGGCCAACGCCTCGACTTGGCTGTCTCCACACTTCGCTTTTGGGCTTTCTTAACGGGTTTCTTGGGTATGTCGCTGTGCCTTGTGCTTAGTGTATGGCTCGGCCAAATCACGTTTTCGGATAGCGTTCACACCGTAGATTTCTTGCTGCTTTCGCCCATTGTGGCCCTTTCGTGCATCACCGTGGGCGAGACGGCCCTATTGAAAGGCGCGCGAATGCTACGTAGTCTGGCCCAACTTACCATTGCCAGTCTGGCACTTACCATCTTGATAACCATTCCTTTGTACTATATCTATCGCGAGGCAGCCATTGTTCCGTCGCTTATAGTTGCGGCTTTGGTGCAGATGGGCGCAACTGCTGCTTGCTCGTTCAGGGCATTTCCGCTGCGACTAAATTGGAACAGCGAGCATTTTCATTCGGGTAGCGCGATGATAAAGCTGGGCTTGGCTTTTACGCTAGCAGGCATATTGGGCAACGGGGCCGACCTTTTTATCCGTAGTTTTCTTAACAAAACGGCCTCTATCGAAACCGTTGGCCTGTATAATGCTGGCTATATGCTTTCTGTGGTGTATGCCTCCACGCTGTTTTCGGCGTTAGAGGCCGACTTTTTTCCGCGCATTTCGGCCGTAAACCGATTTCAATATACCATGAACGTGCTTGTAAACCGACAAATAGAGGTGGGCTTGCTCATTGTTGGCCCGTTGTTGGTGGTGTTCGTTTTGGCGTTGCCCGTTCTTGTTCCGCTGTTGTATAGCAGTGCCTTTGCTGGGGTTGTGGTCATGGTTCAGGTGCTTAGTTTCAACATTTTCTTTCGGGCGATAAGTCTTCCGTTAGAATATATCGCGCTGGCAAAGGGCGATTCGCGAACCTACCTGCTGCTCGAAGTGGCCTACGACTTGGCTTTTGTGGCGGCCGTTATCGGCGGAATGCACTTAGGCGGATTGTGGGGCGTGGGCTTGTGCCTGTCGGTAATGGGGCTGCTTAACCTCGTTTTGGTGGCGTGTGTGGTGCAAAAGAAGTTTGGTTATCGCATGCGCCGCAGCGTTTTCCGCAACATCGGCCTGCAATTGCCCTGGCTTATGCTGGCCTATGCCACCACCTTTGTGCACAATATGTCGGTTTATTGCCTTGTTGGGGTGGCGTTGGTTGGCATCAGTTCGTACATGTCGGTTGGCGCATTGCGAAAGAAAACAAGACGTTAAATATTCATCAACTTAGAAATACAAAGATAATGCCCAAAGTTTCTGTACTGGTTGCCGTGTATAATGCGGAAAAATACTTGCAAAGGTGTCTCGAATCGCTGTTAAATCAGAGTTTGAAAGACATCGAGATTGTATGTGTAGACGACGCCTCGACCGATAACTCGCTAGCATTGCTGAACGAATATGCTGCGAAGGACGAGCGGTTGAAGGTGACGACACTGGCCGAAAACTCGGGCATTTCGCACACACGCAACGTGGCCTTGGGCATGTCTACGGGCGAATACGTGTGCATGGTCGATTCAGACGATTGGCTTTCGGCCGACGCTTTGCAGGTTGCTGCCGAGGTGCTTGACACAGAACAAGGGGTGGATTGCGTGCTTTTCGATTTTATCATTGCCGAACGCGACGACGTTCAGGGCATATATACGCGCCAACGGCGGTATAACTCGATGCCGTTTAGTCGCATTAGCGGCCTTCGCGCTTGCGAATTGAGTCTTGATTGGCGCATTCATGGCCTTTATATGATAAGGCGTGCGATACATCTACAATATCCTTACGATGAGAGTAGTCCTGTTTATAGCGACGAAAACACCACGCGCGTGCATTATTGGGCATCGCGAGAGGTGTCGCAATGTGCGGGAAAGTATTTCTATCGCCAGCATGCGGAGTCGGCAACGCATGCGCCTAACCTGAATAAATACTATCGTTTGGATGCTTACAAAAGCTTGAAACATTTTTTGCAGGGCCATGCCGATACCCGTTTCCTGTGCGCACGATTTGAAAACATGCGGTGGCTAACGGTTGTAGACCTATATTTTGAGTACTACAAAACGCGGCGGCAATTGTCGCAAGCAGAGCAACAAACGGTGAAAAAGCGTTTGAAAGCGGCTTGGCAAGACATCGACCACTCTTTGCTTAGCGGCAAAGATACGCGCAAGTTTGGGTATATGCCCCTCCGCTTTTCGTGGTTGGCGTTTAGAATACAAGAAGAATTGTATTTCTTCGTTAGGGCAATGCGCGATAAAATGAGGTAAGATAGGCAATGAAAACCATTAAAAACGGCAAAGCTGGGTATGGATATAATCAATGATTTTGAGGTTCAGTTTTATAAGGCACTGCGCCTTTTAGACCTCGGTAAAACAGAACAGGCCTCAAAAATACTAGAAAACGTGGTTGCTGAGGCAGCCAAAATGCAGAACAACCTTTTCTTTATAAGGGCGAGTTGTGTGCTAGGCGAGTTGCTGTTTGCGACTGGTAAGTACAACGAGGCTAGGAGATATTTGACACAAGTGATAGAAACGCCTTGTCAAGACGATGTTGTGGATTATGAAAAGAACCTTGCCGAAGATATCTTAGGTAGGTTATAAAGGTTTGACATTAAACGAAATAGAGCAATGAAAACAGAAAAGTACAAGATAACTGAACAAGAAATAGAGGCGATAATAAAGTTAACACCCCAACAACGCTATGCTTATTTCTTAAAACGAATATGCGATTGGGAAGAGATATGGACGTTGTATGAGGACGATTGCATTGTGCTGAACGAGGACAAACAGGGAGTTTTATTTGTGTTTCTTTTCCCTTTCGAGACTTTTGCCTCTTTCTATGCCACAAGAACAGTAAGCTTGCAGAATGATTTGTGTAAGTGTTTTACTTTGGACGAGTTTCTCTCTACTATCGTAAACAAGCTGTTGGCGAATAACATTGCCTCTGCTTTAGTGTTTCCCGTACCCAATGGATTTGGACTGAACGTTCCATTGACAAGGCTTATCGCCGACATACACAAAGAATTGGAAAACTACGAGTAGCCAATTGCCTTTTCTGCAATTGTTATACGAACGTTTTCGTTAAGCCAAATGAACAACGTCGAGCTTGATCAAACATTGTCATGGCGAGAAAACGCACTTTTCGAGGAACGAGAAAGAACCTTTTATTTTATACTCTCCTCAATACATGGAAAATAAAAAACCGCGTGTTCAATTAAAGAACACGCGGCATTTTCTGTTGTTATACGTTGATGAAAATAAAAAATGACGGGACAAGCCGTTGAACTATTAACTTACTTACTTGTAAATCTGCTAACTAGCCAACTTGTTAAGCCGTGTAAACTGTCTATCTCGCTAACTTGTTTAACCGTTAACTCGTTAACTTATCAACTTGTAAACCCGTCAATTTGTCAACTCATCAACTTGTCAGTTCACTCAATATTCCACAACTGTTGTCTCTTTTGTTTCAGGGTCGTAAACCTTTTCCCTAATCTTAAAAACCTGCCATTCGGCCATAGCTACCCAGTTTTTACCAGAAGTTGCCGACTTAATTTTAAACCAGACGTAACGGAAAGGCTTATCGCTCTTAATACTTCGTGCCGACTCGTACACAGCCTTCTTGTCGCCAGGCAGGTTGGCAAACGAGGCCAGCTTGCGTGTTCCCGTTTCGTTGGCATAATATTCAGGAGTGTTTTCAAAGGCGTCGCTAACGAGCACATCCATTTCCTTGGGGTTGTCTTTATTGTTGTTGTTACGACACACATAGCGGAATTGCAAGGCCGTGCGCTCTTGTCCCAAGTCGAACACAATATAATGAGGGAAGGGTCGGGGCGCACTCCAACTCATGTGGAAGTAAGTATTCTCATTTCCGTCTATCAAAGCAGACAGTGGCCCTTCGCTAGATTCAGGGTCGTCGCTCCACACTTGGCTCGCTTCAAACGTCAAGGGGTCTTTAAATGTTTCGTAAACGGTTTTTGTTGCCGCCCCTGCTTGCGCCGTAATCTTGGCCACATCGCCTCCTGCCCCGGCCTCGCTGAAAGGCTGCAAGCTATATTCTATTTCGCCATAGCGGGCCAGCAGGTTGTCTATCTTGATAGAATCGCTATAAACACTTGCCAAACGCATGCGCACTTGTTCTTCGCCAGGCACCTGATATGTCACCTTAATGTACTTATAAGTGGGATTTTGGGGTATCGTCCACCTGATGATTACAGCCCCTGGTGCCTTGTCGTACCTAAGCGTTTGGGCATCTAACGATGTAGGCGCAGGCCCATTGTCGTCTTTGCTGCACGAGCAGAAAGCACCCACCGCACATAGGCAGACTATGGATAATATGATATTTTTCATTTCGTTGAATGTTAAATGTTCGTGTTACCTGTGGTCACCCGTATATCCAGGATTGTTCACAAGGTGTGGATTCTTGTTAATGTCGTCAATGGGGATGGGCAATAGGTATTGCGTAGGCGACTCAAACTTACGTTCGTACTGAATTTCTTTCAACCCAGCAAACTCCTCTATGGTGGTGGCATTGATGTTTAAGCCTTGTGCCTTTTTATTAAAGCATTCACCAGCCAACATCCACCTGCGCATATCCCAGAAGTTTTGGCACTCCAAATAAAACTCAGCCATACGCTCTTGTCGCACAATCTGGCGCAGCTTAGCTTGGTTGAGTGTTACGCCAGCGCGTGCCCACGACGTTTCAACATCGGGAATACCTGCCCTTTGGCGCACCTTGTTGAGGTAAGTCTTGGCCGTTTCAAGGTCGCCCGTTTCCACGCAAGCCTCTGCATAACCCAAGTAAAGGTCGGCCAAACGGATAACAGGGAACGGCATCCATTCGCGCGAACCAACTCCGCTTGCAGATACAGCCGTATTTGGACTAACAAATTTCTTATTGAGATAGCCGCCAGGCGAATAGTTACCAGTGCGCTTTAATGCCGCCGTACCTAAGCTGCAATTACCTCCTAGAACAAAATCGCACACCAAACGCGAGTCGGTAGTGTTCTTTTGGCCATTACTCATGGTGTAAGCTGGGTTAGAGGGGTCGTTCTGCACTTCATAATAACCACCTTGGAAAGCCACCCAAGCATAATAGCGGGGCTCGCGGTCGAGGTTAAAGACAATGGTTTTCTTTCCAGGCTGGCCCTCGTCTTGGTGAGCCGAGTCGATGGCCACCACTTGCAGCTTTTCTGTGTCCTTAAAATCGGGATCTTCATCCCAAGGCAATCCGTTCTTGGTATAAAAACGATTAAGCATTGCCCATGTGGGACAAACGCCATTCCACGCCCAGCCTGAGGCACTGAAAGGCAACGACTTGCTCAACACGCCATACCATCCCTCGCCTCTTGTTTCGGCCAATAGCACCTCTGGGTTAACTTCTTGGTAGTCGAGCGAAAGCAAACGCAGACAGCGCACAGGCCCGGCAGCAGGCCATTGGTTTTTGCTGGCATCGCCAATAAAACGGTCTTGCTTGGTATAGAGATGATAACCATTCTGTTCGGCAAAGTCGATGGCCTCTTTCATGGCGTCGCGCGCCTTCACCCACTTGTTGGCATCGTAGGCGGTAGGCATCAGTTGCGTGCCATTGTCGGGGTCGCGCATATTCTTAAACAGTTCGGGAGCACGTTCGTTAAACAATGGCGAGGCCGCATAAAGCAACATTTTGGCTTTCACGGCCTTGGCAGCCACACTTGTGGCAAGGCCATACTGTATTTGATCGCGCCTTACAGGCAGACCAGCAGCGGCAGCATCCAACTTATCGCATATCCATTGTACACACTCGTCGTAAGGCGTGCGATGAGCAAAGTCTTCTACCTTGGTTTCGATATTGGGTGTTTCTTTCACCAAAATAATCGGGCCATAGCATCGAGCCAGCATATAATGGTAATAGGCAATAAGGAATTGACCCTGCGCCTTATAGTCGGCCTTCTTCTCATCGTCCATGTCGGATGTTTTGTCTACACCCTCCAAGAACATGTAGCACTGCCTAATTCCTTGAAAGAAGTCGTTCCAATAGGATATTACAGGAGAAGAGGCCGTGTAATTTCCCTTTGGAAAAGCTGCGAACGTTTCGTGTTCGAAGGCTGTTGTAACCTCGTCTCCTGTAAAGAAGTCGAGCGAACCCTGCGCCAAATTCGACTGTGGAAGATATGCGTAACACGAATAGAGGTACTTCTCGGTCTTGTTGTGGTCCGAATATGTGTCCTCTTTCGTGGCGTTCTCGTCTGGAACGATGTCCAAGAAGTTACACGAAACGAACGCGAACGTCACTGCCACGGCCATGAAAATTCTATATATTGATTTCATCTTGATGTTCGGTTATAGTTATTTGAATGTTAACTGCAAGCCAATGTTAAATGTTCTTTGCAGGGGATAGCTCATGCCTGCGCCTCCACCCATTTCGGGGTCCCACAGCTTAAATGCCGAGAAGGTAACAAGGTTGCTGGCACTGGCGTAGATGCGGCCATACTTAAACTTGTAGCCCACCTCGAAATTCTTTAAACGAAGGAATGCCGCGTTGCGCAACCAATAGCTAGATGATTGCATGTTGTTGTGGTTATTATACTTGGTTAGGCGTGGATAGCGCGCATTGGGGTTTTGGTTGTCCTTGCTCCAATAGTCGTCGGCAATCCATTGCAACACATTTCGTTTGCTTTGCGTGCCAAATGGCTCAAAATCATTCATCATCAAACTTACGTTTGCCTGCCCTTGGAAGAAGAAAGAGAGATCCCACTTCTTATAAGAGATAGATGGGCCAAAGCCGTAAACGATTTCGGGAATATATGGGTAGCCTAGTTGCACGCGGTCGTTAGCGTCTATCTTGCCGTCGTATTCGCCGTTTTGGTCAGGTTGGTCGGCGTATTTCACGTCGCCAGGAGCAATGGCAATATTGCCCAAAGTAGACTTCGGGCTATTTGCGATGTCGGCCTCGTCAATATACAAGCCGTTTGCAACATACCCCCAATAGGATTTCAGCCTCTTACCCACCATTCTAAGGGCAGGCCTGGTGTCGGCGGCCTCATCGTATTCAAGCACTTTGTTGCGAGCAAAGGTAAACGTTCCACGGAATTCCACAGCGAGGTCTTTGGTTATGTTCTTGCCATAATCCACAGCCAAGTCCACGCCCCAGTTCTTAACCTTGGCCAGGTTGCCATAGATGTCTGTTTTTGCCGTACCAAAGTAATTAGGTATTGAGCCTTTCTTTTGGAAGATGTTGCTACGAATTTCGCGGAAAACATCGACGGTAAGCTTAACGTCTTTCACTGTTAGGTCGAAACCCACGTTGAGTTTGCGCCCCACTTCCCAGGTAAGGTTCGTGTTTTCGAAACGTTTAAAAACAGGACCTTTAAGATTTCTGCTCTGGCTGCCATAACCTGTGGAAAACTCTGGACTCTTTTCTAAGTCTACGATAGCTTGGTATGCAAAACGTTCTTGCCCCACTTGGTCGTTACCCACCAAACCGTAAGAGGCTCGCAATTTAAGTTGCTGTACCGTTTTCTTCAATGATTCGAAGAAAGGCTCTTCGCTAACGTTCCAACCCAACGAAACCGAGGGGAAGAAACCCCAACGATGACCTTTGGCAAAACTTTCAGATCCGTTATAACCTGCATTAAGTTCCACCATATAGCGATACTTATAGTCGTAAGAAAGTCTTGCGGCCAAACCCATACGACGTTTGGGCAGCGACGCCAAGAAGTTGTCATTACTATTTACATTGGAGTTGTACTCGTCAATGTTAAACAAGGCCATACCACTAACTGTATGATCGCCAAAGCTGCGGTTATAGTCCAGGTATGTTTGGAAATAGTACCTGCGGTTGCCGTTTGTGTAGAAGTAATTGTTCAATATATACTTCTGCGGGTCTGCAATAGGTTTTACCGTCATGTCGTACCCACCATCGGTAGCGGGGTTGGCAGCATAGTCGGTAAGCTGGTAACGGTTGTAGTCCTGCACCCTGTATTTGTAGTTGATGGTGTAGTTTTTGAAAGAGAACAGCGCTTTGAGCGATAAGCCCTTGGTGATGAAATCTAGCTTTTGCTCAAAGTTAAGATTGGCCACCACTGTACTTTCAAAGTCGTCGCGATATCCTTTTGTTGCTTCGGCCACGGGGTTAAGGGGATTGTAGTTTCCTGCCAACAAGCCTCCCCAACGATACCAATCGTCTTCGCCCTTGGGATACATGATGGGGAAGTCTACTGGATTGGCGCCCATAATAGAACCAAACACCTCTTTCGTTCCTCCACCCTTCTTGTCTGTGAGCATACCGTGCATGTCGGTCAGTTGCACATTGAGGTGAAGTGACAGTTTAGATGCCTTGGAAATATTGAAGTCTACGTTGTTTTGAAAGGCATACTTCATGTAGCTGGTGCCGTTGTCGTACGAAAAATACTTGCTGGAAACATCTTTAAGCATGCTGGTTTCGTGGCTGGCGTTGATGTTCATGAAGTAAGTAATCTTCGATGTACCGCCACGCACATTGAAATTGGCACGTTGGTTCCACGTTGCATCCTTGAAAATTTCCTTATACCAATCTACGTTAGGATACACGTAGGGGTTAAGTCCACGCATTGTGCCGTTAATTTTGTCTTCCGAATAAAGCAAATCGCCCGACCCTTGGTTTGTCACCGCCTCGTTATACATGCGCATAAAGGTAACGCCGTCTACGGTTTTGGGTACGTTGATGGGTGTGTTTATCCAGCTTTCCACACGCATGCCGATAACAGGACGGTCGAGGTCGGCACCCGATTTGGTCTTGATAATGAGCACTCCGTTGGCGCCACGCGTACCATACATGGCCGTTGCTGTGGCGTCTTTGAGAACAGAGAAACTCTCAATAATTTCAGGGTCGATGGCGTTAAGGTCGTCCTTAGTTATTTCCACGCCGTCCATCACGATGAGTGGAGAGGTTGCACCATTCATGGTAGACACGCCACGCACAAAGAAGTCGGCACCATTGTTTCCTGGTTCGCCGCTGCGCTGATAGGCGATAACACCCGACAACCTACCAGCAAAGGCGGTGGAAAGGCTTGTTGCAGGCACTTTCAGGTCGTTGGGCCTAACGGTTTGGATAGAACCCGTAACCGTTTCCTTCTTTTGGGCAGTTCCGAAAGCAGTAATAACGGCACCTTCGAGCATCTGCGCTTGGTCTGAAAGAGTGATGGAGAGCACCTTCACGTCGGTCACTTTGATTTTCTTGGTGGTGTAACCAAGGTACGACACTTCGAGGGTTGAACCCTTCGTAGCACGGATTTCAAAACGTCCGTCTACGTCGGTGGCTGTTCCCTCGGTTGTACCAACCACCTTCACAGTGGCACCCACTAGCGGTTCGCCCGTGTTAGAGTCGGTTACTACACCCACGATTTTTGGTGCCGTACTGTTTTGTGCAGGCGCAAGGGTTGCCTTTAAGCCGTTGGGAGTCGCTGCAACACTGAGCCAAGGCATGCCAAGCGACCAACCGCTAGCATGGACTTGGGTCTGCAACGCAGGGGCGAACATAAGTAAAGCCACGCCCGACACAGTACAACACAACTTTCTTGTTAACGTTGTTTGTAATTGCATAATTGGGTTTTTAGTTTAAAGATTGTAACTTTTAAATGGTTTGCTGATTTTAATAGCTGTTCCTTTTAGATTTAGTTGTAAGCAACATCCTATATCATCCAGTAGAGAATTGCGACACAAAAGTAACTATTTTTTTAAACTCTACGAGCAATTTTGCCAATATTTTTATTATTCCTTCATTAAATAACGTTAAACAAAGAAAAGCTAAGAGCATTACAAAAAACAACCCAAATCGGTTCGTCAAAGGACATCTTTCAATATTTCCTCTAATGAACCGATTTGGGTTAAATCACAAACTAAAACGGGAAAGGGCAGACTAGTCAAACTAATCGGGCTACTCCCAACTTAATTCTTGGTCTTTTCCCATATTATTTTGGGAGCCATTCCCAATTAATTTCTAGGCTTTGCCTACTTAATTTTAGAACCATCCCTAGCTTAATTAGACTGATCCCCATAAAAGTATTGGGCTAGGCGATTGCTCTTTTGTCAAGCCCCTCACACCTTACAGCCACACTTTTTTCTTAGCCTTTCGGCTCTCGTTACTCATTCTGTCGAGTGCCGTAACCACATATCTGTATTTCACTTGCCCCTTATCATAAGGCAGTTTTATCCACTTATCGTGCGTGATGGCCACAATTTTGGCAGGGTTGTCAATGTCTATGTCTTCTCCTTGGGCAAATCTGTACACCACATACTTTTGTGCAAAGTCGCCCCATCGCTTGCCTTTGGGCTCTTCCCAGAAAAGTACAAGGCCGTCGCTAGTCCAAACCGCTTTAAGATGTTTGGGCTTTTTGGGGCGTTTATGGTCGATAAAGGGCATGAGCGGTTGCAGGGCAGGAGTTTTCCAATAATATGTTCGCAATGCCGAACCGTAGTTACCCATGTTGTCGGCCACGGCTTTGGCATACCACAGCACAGCCCCTTGCACGTTGGGTAGGTTTCGGCGCAGCTTAAACTTGGCCTCCATCTGGTTGGTTTTGGGGTTGGTTAGGTCGGCAGCCTTAACCGTTCGCTCTACGCTTTCGCCGATATAGAGCGGTCGGTTGCCTGCGTACTTGTTCCACCACATGGCAAGCGTTTGGTAATCGGCCGTGGGATGACCTATTTTCCAATACAACTGCGGCACACAATAGTCCACCCAGCCGTTGTTCACCCATAGCAAAACGTCTGCGTAAAGGTCGTCGTAGTTTTGCAAGCCAGCCGTTGCACTGCCGTTAACAGGGTCTGATTTCCTGTTGCGATAGATGCCGAAGGGCGACACACCGAACTTCACCCACGGCTTGCGGTCTTTAATGGTTTGGCCCAAGCTTTGTACAAAGGCGTTCACATTGTTTCTGCGCCAATCGTTCTTGTTGGTTATTCCGCCGTTATAGCGCATAAATTCCTTGTCGTCGGCTATGGTTTGGCCAGCGGCAGGGTAAGGGTAAAAGTAGTCGTCGATGTGTATTCCGTCTACATCATAGCGCGTAACGATGTCGTCTACCACGCGACAGATGTACTCGCGGTTTTCAGGCAAACCTGGGTTAAGTATCAACTGACCGTTGTAGGGGAACACCCTATTGGGATATAGCGATGCAACGTGGTTGCGCGCTAAGGCTGTTGTGCCAGCCGTCTTTGCACGATAAGGGTTAATCCAAGCGTGAAGTTCCATGCCGCGCCGATGGCATTGGGTAATCATCCATCTGAGCGGGTCCCAGTAAGGCATGGGGGCTCTCCCTTGAACGCCCGTTAGGAAACGACTCCACGGCTCGATTTTGCTTTCGTAGAGCGCGTCGCACTCTGGCCGAACCTGAAAGATGATGGCGTTAACACCATCGCGTTGCAGTTCATCGAGTTGCTGTCTAAGCGTCTGTTGCATGGCGGCGGTGCTCATCCCTGTGAACTGTCCGTTTACCGTTTGTATCCATGCGCCCCTGAATTCTCGTTTGCTGTGGAGCGAGGCAGCACTAAGTTGGGGTGCGCCTGCAAACAACATGGTAGCCAAAAGTGTGGCTATCATCATTAGTCTTTTCATTTCCTGTTATTGTTTTCGTGCAAAATTAGTCAAAACACATGTAATAACCGCCGTTTGAAATATAATATTATTTAAGTTGGTGAGTTATTGAGTTGGTGAGTTTACAAGTTCGCGAGTTTTGGAATTTTATTGCATCGCTATTTCCAAAACAAGAGAGGTTGGCGAGTTACTCGGTTCGCAAGTTTTGGAGTTCTATTGCATCGCTACCAAACACAAGAGAGGTTGGTGAGCTGCTCGGTTGGTGAGTCGTTGGAACTTTATTTCATGCCACCGACAAACACTTACAAACTTATAACTTTGGAAGTGTTTGAAAGTGGAAGAAGTTGCCAACAATTACGAAACTGCGGCGAAAGTCTGCGAGGTAGTAGCCGAAAGGCACCTATCCAAATGAAAGTTTGTTGAGTTTGTTTCGCAGTTCTTCGGCTTTCGAACGTACAATGCTTAGCTTTATCTCGCAGGTGTTTTCGAAGTTGGTAGCAAGAATTCTTGCCTCCGACTCTTTTACAACACGCATCACGCCATTCATCATTACATAAGGAAAAGCAAACGAAACCGTTTCTTCTACCAGCCTGCTTACCATTGGGGCGTTGTCGATAGCCAAGGCGGCCGCGGTGCGATAAGCCACGATTAACCCACCCGTACCCAGGTTTACACCGCCATAATAGCGAACCACCACCACGAGAATGTTGGTTAGTTCGTGGCTGTTAATCTGCCCAAGGATGGGTTTCCCTGCCGTGCTGCTGGGTTCGCCATCATCGTTAGCCCTGAATTCTTGCCGTTCAGGGCCCAACATATAGGCGTAACAGACGTGTCGCGCATCGTAATGTTGCTTGCGATAGGTGGCTAGCAGGTCTTTTATTTGCTCAACCGAGTCAACAGGGTGGGCATAAGCCAAGAACTTACTTCGTTTCTCAGTGTAAACGCCTTGCCCTATGTCGTCAATGGTTTTGTATTCGTCGTTCATCCTTCTATATATAAATAGGTGTGCCCCATGCCGACGGATGGGGGTGCCTTGCAAAGTTAACACAAAAAGAACGATAAGGCGAAAGAATTTGTTCTTTTTCGTTCCTCGAAAAGTACGTTTTCTCTCCATGACAATATGTTCGAGCAAGCTCGACGTTGTTCATTTGGCTTAACGAAAACGTTCTTTTCTCGTTCCTCGAAAAGTGCGTTTTCTCGCCATGACAATGTTCGAGCAAGCTCGACATTGTTCATTTGGCTTAACGAAAACGTTAATTTTGTTTAGGTGGTTATGGGGCAACGGGTAAATTAACATGGGTAAGTATGCAGCAAGCTTATCAGCTATCGGGGGTGGGGGATGCAATGGCACGTATGTTCGTTCAAAAAAAAAGCTTATGGGCTTATCAATTGGGAAAAGCCGAAAGAAAAAGTTACACGTCCCAGAATTCGGGAACTGAAGTCGCCTTTACTTTTATAGTCAAACACAATTGCTTTTGGATAATTGTTGTTATAAGTTTGCTTACGATGCACCTATGGCTTTCCATATCTAATTTTGCTTGGCTATAATATTTCTATAAATTGAGAGGAGTTTATGAGCTTTGTGATGCAAAAATAAACCGAGATAGACCTTTCTTTCACGTGCGAAGTTCTTTACAAAGGCACTGTAATCTTTGAAATTCTGAGCCATTTATCAGTGGCAAAATGTGGTTATGCTTTGAAAAAGGAATGAACTCATAAACTCGCCTAAGAAGATTGACGGAGTTAAAGGGTTAAGCCAAATGACTTATACGGAGTGGACGACAATCTTTGTCAACTCGCAAACTCGTAAACTCTCCCACCCCCAACTCGTAAACGCCCCTGCCCTCTACTCATAAACTCACGAACCAATACGCTCGACTACTCGTTAACCCTTCAACTCGTCAATTGTAACTATTCAGCAATAATGAACGTTGGTTATCAAGAACTTATAAACGTAATGTTGTGGTAAAAAGGCTCGAAATGACATTACCTTACCAGGTCTTGCATGTGCCTGCCTGTGTAACTTGTTGATAATCAATAATGGGTTATACGCTTCATTGCTGAATAGTTACTCGTCAACTTGAAACTTGGTACTTGGAACTCGTCAACTTGAAAACTTGGAACTTGTCAACTTTTCAGTGTAAATTTTAACATTATGGGTACCCTTCCCGTTCACCAATCGCCAACCATGCCGCAAAAAATCGATTCTCGCGGAGGTTTGTTTTGTGCAAAAAGAGGTTAGTTGTACATGAAGGGGAAATGAATATTTATTTAAACTGGCCGCTACTAGCACCCGTTTTTGGGCTATTTGTGGCAAAATGTAGTGCAATATGCCGCTAAATGCAGCGCGTTTTGGTGCTAATTGCAGTGCGTTTTGGTG